>JABIIH010000220.1 GCA_018649245.1 Rhodospirillaceae bacterium
ACACTTTTATCGCCCCCGCCGCCGCGCAGGCTGCCGATCCCGAATTGGTATTTGATAGTGAAAGCATTTTGGCCAATGTCAAAAGCCGGGTTGTTGCTGATGGTTCGGTTTTTGCCAATGCTACCGAGCTTGCCTTCGGCCTGCTCGGCAACAAGATTTATGCCAACATTTTAATGCTGGGAATCGCCTTTCAGAAAGGTCTGATCCCATTGGAATTCAACTCAATCAAGCAAGCAATCCAATTAAATGGCGCGGCAGTTGAGGAAAATATTACGGCCTTTATTTGGGGCCGCCGTTATGCGGTTGATCCTGATGCGGTGTCTGAAGTGGCCGGATTGGCTGAAACATCACCACTATCGTTGGAGCAGAAAATCACTGTCCGTACCGATCACTTGGTAGCCTATCAAAATGCTGCCTATGCCGAACGTTACACTGATTTTGTCGCCAAAGCCCGCGCTTGCGAGCAGGAAATCGATGCTGCATCCGATAGCCTGACAACGGCGATTGCTGAAAATTACTTTAAACTGCTGGCGATGAAGGATGAGTACGAGGTTGCCCGGCTGTATACCGATGGCGAGTTCGAGCAGAAGATCTCGGATATGTTCGAAGGCGACGTTAAGCTGCATTACCACATCGGGCGCAATTTAATTCATACCGAAGAGCGCAATACCGACCGGCTCAAAAAACGAACGTTCGGGCCGTGGTTTATGTCGGCTTTTCAAATGCTGAACAGTTTAAAAGGCTTGCGTGGTACTCCCCTTAATCCATTTGGATATTCCGCCGACCGCAAGCGGGATCGCAAATTGGTTCAAGATTATGAACAAACAGTCGAAAAACTTTTGGCTGATTTATCGTTCGACAATTTAGCCGCGGCGATTGAGATCGCCAGTCTTCCAGCAAATATCCGGGGTTTTGGTGCGATCAAGGGCCGCTCAATTGCTGTAGCTAAAAAGCGCGAAAGCGAATTATTGGCCAATTAGCCTGAGTTAATTCTCGTTAAAACTCACATTTTCAATTTGATGAGTTTTTTTGGTGCCAAACCCGCTGTGAACGAAGCTTTGGCGGTCTGAATTATATCCGCATTGCGGAATTTTAATACAAAAAGCTCTAGATGTTCGGCAAAATACTGTGTCAGTATAAAAATTAATGAAATTAAACGTATCGAAAAAATAATAATCAAAGGTCCGGTTCTACGGATTTATAATTTAAACGAATGATACTCAGTGGAGGAAATAATGAGGAAATTCAAATCTATTGCTAATTTGACGGCGACTGCAGGCGTAGTCGCTGCGGTTGGCATTATGTCATCCGGTGCAGCCTTAGCCCAAAAATCCAAAGATACTTTACGCTTTGGTTTGTATCAGCCGCTTAAAATTCTGGATCGCATTTATAATCCGCATCCTGAAACTAATCTTACGGCGCCTGCGGTTTACGATAATCTTATGTTTTATGATGCCGCCGAGCGGAAATATAAACCGCAATTGGCCGTGTCCTGGAAACGCCTCAACGCAACATCGATGGAATTTAAATTACGCAAAGGCGTCAAATACCATGATGGCTCTGATTTCGATGCTGACGATGTCGTTTATATGGTCAATTTTGTCACCAATCCTAAAACCAAGTTCCGTTTTAAAGGGTCGCGCTTTGGCTGGATTAAAAGTGTTGAAAAAATTGACCGCTATACGGTTCGTTTTCACAGCAAAGGCCCTCATGCTGGGATGATGTCGCGTTTGGCGACTGCTTTGCCAATTTATCCATCAGATGTGCACGGTGCTTTGAAAACCAAAAGTGACTTTGGCCGCAATCCTGTAGGAACGGGCCCTTATAAAGTAACCAAGGTGGACCCGAACCGGGGCATTTTCTTTGAGAAAAATGAAAACTACTACGCTGGCTCTAAACCTGCCGGTATTGTCGGCAAACTGATTGCGCTGCCAATTCCAGATAAGCAATCTCAGATCGCTCAATTGATGTCAGGTGGATTGGACATTATGTATAACGTGCCAAAAGATCAGGGCGAAAATCTGGCAAAAATGCCTAATCTAAGCATATCAGTTACGCCGACTGTGTCTTTTGTATACGTGTTGTTTGATGCTGCTGATCGGTCGGGCTTTGGTCACTTTAAAAATCTAAAAGTGCGTCAAGCTGTGCTGCATGCCATCAATCGGCCGGCTTTGGTCAAAGCCTTGGTGCCAAAACAACTCCACGGAGCACCATTGCAACGTGCCATTTGTCATGATTGGCACGTGGGCTGTTCATCTTCAGTTCCGCCGGCTAAACATGACCTTGCCAAAGCAAAAAAACTACTTGCCGAGGCAGGTGTGCCAAAGGGTTTCAATGTCGAAATCACCACTTGGGGTCCGTCACGTCAAATCGCCGAGGCGGTTTCCGGCCAACTCCGTAAAGTTGGCATCAAAGCCAAAGTCGATGCCTTAAAAATCGGCGGCTTTGTTAGAAAACGCGCCAAAGGTAAGGTACAGATGTTTGTCAGTTTGTGGGACAATGGCGGCGCCGCGCCGGACGTTGATACCACGGCTGGCTTTTTCTTCCGCAAAGGTTCACGTAACTATATGGGTGACAATGAATTGACCGCTTATTATAAAACCGGCGGGTCAATATTTGACATCAATAAACGCAAAGCCATCTATCAGAAGGCCTTTGACCGGGTGAATACGCAAGCTTACATGATGCCGTTGGTGCCACTGCCCGTGGTGCTGGCTCATGTTAAGTCTGTTGTTGTTCATGGCGGCCATAAAAACCCAGAAGGCTTCGAGCTAAATCGCCTTAGCTGGAAATAAGGTTTAAAAATTCCGTGACGTGTGATCGCATGGGTCGCACGGCACTTTTTTTTGCCAAATAATAAAAACAGCATATCGGGGAACTGTAACTATGAATAAGGTAGATACGCCGACACACAATATTCCAGCTGAGATTGCGGCTGAGATCAAAGCCATGGGTAAGCAATTCAATGAAGAGATTGCCGGCCAGACAAGGGAAATTTATATGCCGCTTTTGGAAGCGATAGATCGCAGCGGCATTACAGTGACCAGCGATATTTCCTACGGTGCCCATGAGCGTAATTTACTGGATGTACATGTTGCCGATGGAGGCGTCGCGGGCGCACCTACAGTCATATTCTTTCATGGAGGCGGCTTCGTGCGCGGTCATAAAAATGTCGCCGGCGACGTGTTGCATGGCAATGTCGCCAACTTTTTTGTCCGCAATGGCATGATTGGCATTAACGCGACCTATCGCCTAGCGCCTGAGGCTAAATGGCCGGATGGTGCGGAAGATGTCAGGGCAGCGTTGGCCTGGGCGCGGGAAAATATCGCTCATTATGGAGGCGATCCAGATAAAATATTTTTACTTGGCCAATCGGCTGGCGCCAGCCACGTCGCGACCTATGTACTGCGCAAGCAAATGCATCCCAATGAAAACGGGCCGGGCTGTGCCGGGGCGATCTGCATGTCTGGCGTTTACGGCATTAGCGCAGAAAATGCGGCGCCAAACCAAATTGCCTATTATGGCGAGCCATCTGATAAATACGCTGAGATGAAAGTGTTGGAAAACGTTGATCATGGTGACACGCCGTTCATGTTATCGACTGCAGATTTCGACATGTTCGGCTTTGAAAAAGGGGCGATTAATCTACTCGCTGAAATCGCCGAAAAATTTGGTATAATGCCGCGATATAAACAGATGCGCGGCCACAATCACGTCTCGCAAGTATATTCCATCGGCACTGGTGACAATGGTGTTGGCCCGGATATCATTGATTTTATTAATCATACTTTAAGCGGCTAGTTAAAACCGTAAATAAAATAACAGGAAACATGGAGAAGTAAGTGGTTGATATCGTATTTGGCTTTGGCACGGCGCATGGGCCGCTGCTATCAACGCCGCCTGATAAATGGGATTTGCGAGGAGATGCCGACCGGCAAAATCCAGCGCATCCGTTCAAGGGTGAATTTTATACTTTTGATGAGCTTTATGACTTACGTAAAAGTGAAAACCTCGCCGCGCAAAACACCTTGGAAGTAAGGACAGAACGACATACACGCTGCCAGAATCAAGTTGCGGCGATCAAAGAAAAATTAGCTGAAATTGACCCAGATGTTCTGCTCGTCGTTGGTGATGACCAGCATGAATGGTTTCAAGACGCCATTCAGCCGGCCTTTACCATCTATCATGGTGACGAGGTCGCCAACACGGCTTTTGACGAAGAGAAAGCCAAAAAAGCGCCGCCCGGAATTGGCTATGTCCTGCGCGCCAATAGTCCGGACGAGGATATTGTTTTCAAGTGTGAGCCAGACCTTGCCGATCATATTATCGCTGCAGCGATTGAAAATGAGTTTGATATCACTGCCTCAAGCACACCGCCGATTGGCCCCAAAGGTCCGCTCGGTATGGGGCACGCTTTTGGCTATATTTATGAGAAGATCGTTAGTGATCAGCCGCCGGCCTTGGTACCGATCCTAATCAATACTTTTTTCCCGCCCAATCAGGCGACCTCCAAGCGATGCTTTGAATTTGGCCGCATGATTGGCCGGGCGATTAAATCTTGGGATAGTGATAAAACGGTCGCCGTGGCAGCGTCGGGGGGTCTCAGGCATTTTGTAATTAATGAAGAGTTTGATCAGCGCATTATCGATGCTTTGCAGTCAGGCGATCATGAGGCCTTGGTTGCCGAGCCGGAGAATTTAATGCAATCCGGCACTTCGGAAACCAAGAACTGGATCGTTACAGCGGGTATTATCGCCGAAACAGATTTGAACTTTAATTTGTTGGATTACGTTGCCTGCTACCGGACCGATGCCGGTACCGGCAATGCCATGGCATTTTCCACTTGGACTTAAAATAAGAACTGGAATTAAGAATTGGGAGTTTTATCAATGGATAGAGATCAGGAACGCGCAATCGAGTGGGATTGTACCCAAGTCGTTAACAAGTTTTATTGTTCGCTGGATGCGCGGAGTTATGACGATTTGGTAAATTGTTTTACCCCCGATGGTGTGTGGAAGCGTCAGGGCAATGAGCTGCAGGGCCGTGAGGCAATTATGACTGCGATGGAAGAACGCGGTGAAAATCTGGTCATCCGTCATATTGTGACAAATGTTCAAGTGACGATTGAGGATGAAAACAATGCCTCTACATCAGAGTACATCACCATCTATCGCTATGATTCAGATGAAAAACTTGAAGGTCCGGCACCGCTCGACGGGCCGGGCGTTATTTTCCTCTATCAAGATAAAATGGTGCGTGGCGAAGAAGGCTGGCAAATGACCGATAAACGGGGCCGGCCGATTATGTTGAAAAAGCGGCCTAAATAGGCGAGGGCAGGAAAGCACAATGGATACCGTAAATAACGATCAAATTACCGGCAATGGTTATGACAACCCCTCCTTGCCTTACGATCCGACCTTGACGGAAGTAACCCGCGGCACGCCGATGGGTGAGTTGCTGCGGCGTTATTGGCATCCGATTGGACTGACCAGCCATGCCACCGAAACCCCCCGGAAAGTTCGCGCCCTCGGCGAAGACTTAGTGCTGTTCCGTGATCTTGAAGGCCGCCCCGGCTTGGTCCATGCCAATTGCTGCCATCGTGGCACCACGTTGTATTACGGTAAAGTCGATGATGATGGCATCCGTTGCTGTTATCACGGCTGGGCATTTGATGTCGAAGGCCGTTGTACCAGCCAACCTTGTGAGCCGGAAGGCGGCAAAGGAAAACATAAAATCCGCCAACCCTGGTATCCGGTAAAAGAGCATTATGGCTTGATCTTTGCCTATATGGGGCCACCCGAACGTCAGCCAGTTCTGCCCAAATACGATTGCCTGGAAGTTATGGACGACGACGAATTTCTTGAAACCAATGACACCAGCATTGGCAGCGGCGGGCCGGTGATCGTCGATTGCAATTGGCTTCAGCATTATGAAAATATCGGCGATCCTTTCCATGTGCCGATCCTGCACGGCTCTTTTAGCGGCGCGCAGTTTATCGAGCAAATGGGCGCGATGCCGGATGTGACTTTTGAAGATCATGAGCTAGGCCTTAAGGTAACATCGCTGCGGCCTACCGAGGATGGCCGGACCCATCACCGGGTAACCATGGCAGTATTGCCGACTTTGCGGGTCGTGCCCAATCCCAGGGTGGCACAATTCGCCCGCGTCGAAACCATCGGCTGGGTTCTGCCGATAGATGACACTCATTTCAGAATTTACTCCTCTGGCCGGACGCGTGAAGAAGGCTACATGATTAAGCAGCGCTCGCGTATGAACGGCAAATTGTGGGAAGAACTTAGTGAAGAAGAACACCAAACATTCCCTGGCGATTATGAAGCTCATAGCGGGCAGGGTGCCATTGCCTCCCACGCCAATGAACATCTCGGCCAGACCGATACCGGCATCGTCATGCTAAGGCGGTTCTTGAAAAAACAAGTTGATGCAGTAGCTGCAGGCAAGGATCCGGCTGGTGTAAGCTTTGATGAAAACGCACCTCCCATTGAATTAGAAGCCGGGAATTTCGTTATTGATGAGCCTTACGCGCCGTCTTGATGGAGAATAATAAATATGTCTAGTACCAATAAGCTTGATGCTGCTGGTGTGCGGGCGAAAGTCAGCCACCCAATTGTCGATGGTGACGGTCACGTGCTGGAAGCAAACAAGACAATTCTCGATTATGTTAAAAAAATCGGCGGGCCGGAGATGGCTGTGCGCTACGAAAATATGGAGCATCCGTGGAAATATCAGGATGTGCAGCCGATATTTTGGGGACAGCCTTCCGGCCCCCATTCGCTGGATCGCGCAACTGCGATGCTGCCGAAGTTATATCGCGAACGGCTAGATGAAGCGGGTATCGATGTCGGTATAGTATATTCAACCGCCTGCCTTCCATTGATGCATGTGCGGGATGATGAAATCCGTCAAATCGGTCATCGCGCCTTAAATACCATGCTGGCTGATATTTTTTCCGAAGTCGGTGACCGGCTGATCCCAAATGCGGTTATTCCAATGTTCAGCCCGGAAGAAGCCTTGGCCGAACTCGACCACGCGGTCAATGAACTTGGCTTTAAAGCCGCGACGTTTGGCACCGAAGTTCGCCTCGCCGTGCCGGAAATTGCTAAACAGGCGCCCGAACTTGGTAAATATACCGAGCGGGTAAATCCGGTAGCTCTTGATGCTTTACATGATTATGACCCGGTCTGGCAGCGCTGCATTGACCTCAAAATCCCGGTTGGATGCCATACGGCTGCCCGAGGTGGTGGTAGCCGTCATTCATCACCGTCAAATTTTGTTTTTAACCATCTCGGTGGTTTTTCAACCGCCGGCGATTATTTCTGCCGTTCAATTTTTATGGATGGCGTCACCCGGCGCTTTCCTGAGTTGAATTTTGCCTTCCTCGAAGGCGGCGTTGGTTGGGCTGTTCAATTGTATAATGATCTTTTCGAACATTGGGAAAAGCGCAATTACGACTATATGATCGAGAATTTAGATCCGGCCAAGCTCGATACTCATCTTATCCGGGAAATGGCGGAGAAATATGGTGGTGGTGTTATTACCGGAGATGCACTGGTGGGCGAGGCAAAAACCAGTCTCATGGGAGGAGTGGTTAGCAGCGACACCAATCTCGACGAATTTCACAGATGTAAGATCAGCAAAAAAGAAGACATTCGTGAGCTCTTCGTTGAGCCGTTCTATTTTGGCTGTGAAGCGGACGATGCCATGAACGCCATTGCTTTCAACACCAAAATCAACCACTTTGGCGCCAAACTGAAAGCTTTCTTTGGCTCGGACATTGGGCACTGGGATGTCGAAGATATTCGTCATTGTGTGCCTGATGCTTACAAGAACGTTGAAAAAGAACTGTTCACGGATCAGGATTTCGAAGATTTTATGTATACCAATCCAGTAACGCTTTACACTCGGCAAAATCCAGATTTCTTTAAAGGCACTATTGTCGAAGATCAGGTTGACCAGTTAATTGCTGGCTGATTAACCCAACCTAAAGGACGTTTTATTGGCCGGATTAAAATCCTTCGGCGGCGTTGGCCGTGCCTTGCATAATCGCAATTTTCGCCGCTATTGGTTTGGCCTGGTGATTTCAACTATTGGATTCTGGATGTTCCGGGTGACGCTCGGCTGGTACACCTGGGAGCTCACCAACTCACCGGCCTGGCTGGGCATCATTGGTTTTTCCTCACTCATACCAGTATTGGTTTTCGGTCCCATCGCCGGGGCGCTGGCTGATCGCGTTGGCCATAAGCGAGTCGCTATGTCAGCAATGGTATTGTCCTGCATTACGGCATTACTAATGGCTTATCTGATTGTTAGCGATCTGATGACGATCCATGTTCTGTTTTTTACCGCGACTTTGCTGGGCGGTATTATATCCTTTGATTTTCCGGCCCGTCACGCGATGGTCTCGGATATGGTTGAGCGCAAGGAATTATCCGCCGCCATTGCGCTCAATATGTCGACCTTTCATGTTGGAAGTTTTATTGGCCCGATTGTTGGTGGCTACATTGTTGTTGAAGCGGGCATTGCTGCTAGTTTTATTGTCTTTGCTTTTACGACCATGTGTTTTTTCTTCGCCCTTTTGTTTGTCTACGTCACGCCGGTGGATAAATCCGTTGCCAATGAGACAGTTCAGCGCTCCACTTTGCTCAACGATATCCTGACGGGTTTACTCTATCTCATTCGTAACCCGGCATTAAAATGGATGGCTATATTAAATTTATGTGGGGCTATGCTATTGAGGCCTTATATGGATTTGCTGCCGGGTTACGCTGATGTGATTTTTAACCGCTCAGTGGACGGCTTGTCTTTGCTTATCGCCGCCTCCGGGCTCGGCGCCTTTACCGGCTCCTTTTTACTGGCGATGCGCGGAAAAACGCAAGGTTTGACAAAAATCCTGCTCCTTGGGCTAGGTATTGCTTCATTTTCCTTGATACTTTTCGCCACAACGAGCAATTTTCTGTTCGGTCAGATTTGCCTGTTCTTCGGCGCCATGACCTTAGTTGGGGCCTCGGTATGTAGTAACAGTCTGATCCAGCATGCGGTTGAACCTCATCTCAGAGGCCGCGTGATTAGCCTGGTCATGTCAATGGGGGTCGGCGGTATGGCTGTCGGATCTTTATCGCTGGGCATGTTGGGTGAGTTTATCGGCCTGCGCTGGCCAATCATTGGAGGCGCTTTGGTTGTGCTAGTTATCCTTATTTTCGTGGTCAAGCCGATGCGGGCGTGGGCGGCGCAATTGGAAGCTACCACAACCTAAATTAGACTGAAAATAATCCGAATTAAACGTTCCGTATTATGAAATTAGTGCAATTTGTGGCCAAAAATAGCGTATGGTAAAGCTTCAATATAAAAATGAGCCTGATATAGTGCTTGTAACAAATAATAAAATAATTCGATCCAGAGAACAGTGGAGGTTTAAATGTCAAAATTTATTTTGCTTAAATCAGTTGTGCTGGCATCATTTTTGGCTGCGTCTGTCGCCTTATCCGGAAATGCTCTTGCACAAAAATCAAAAGATACACTACGCATTGCTTTTAGCGATCCAATTTCTAAAGTTGATCTCGTTTATGATCCCAAACCGGAAATCGCGTTAACCGCCCGGATTGTCTATGATGGCTTAGTATTCTTCGATGATTTTACCGGTAAGTTTCATCCCTTGTTGGCGAAATCCTGGAAACGTGTTAGCCCGACTGTCATGGAATTTGAACTGCGTGACGATGTTAAATTTCATGATGGCTCGGAGTTTGACGCAGACGATGTCGTTTATACGATCAATTGGCTGATCAATCCGAAAACCCGGATTCGCTTTAAAACCAACTATATTTGGATTTCCAAGGTCGAAAAGCTGAGCAAATACAAAGTTCGGATCAGCACCAAGCGCCCGGTTGCAGTCGGCATGATGCGTCTGGCCAAATCAATCTTGATTTATCCCTCGGATACACACGGCAAATTAAAAGCTAAAAATACCTTTGGCCGTAATCCGATCGGCACCGGCCCCCTTAAAGTGACCCAGGTTGATCCCAATAAGGGCATCATCATGGAGATCAATAAGGACTACAAACATGGCGGTACCTGGAAGCCAAAACCGAAAATCAGCCGCTTTGAGATCAAATCTATTCCTGATGTCCAAACCAGAATAGCTCAACTGCTTACCGGTGGTACCGATTTGGTACGGAGTGTGCCGAAAGACCAAGTGGATTCGCTGCAGGCAAATCCTGCACTTGCGGCGACGGCAACCACAGGATTGCTCTACACATATTTGTCGATGGATTCGGTCAACCGTTCAGGTAATAAAATGTTGTCCGATCAGCGTGTGCGGAAAGCGATTTCGATGGGCTTTGACCGCTTGGCGGTCTCGCGTGCCGTGCTGGCCGGTGGTGACAAAGTGAAGACACTCGATTCGATGTGCTTCCGCACTCAAAAGGGTTGTGACTATAGCACCAAACCACCGGCTTTCGATCGCGCCGGAGCCAAAAAACTTTTGGTCGAAGCGGGTTATCCAAATGGCTTTGATGTAAAAATCACGGCACTGGCAAATGCTGGTCCGGTTGCCGTAGCGATTGCGGGCGAACTCCGCAAAATCGGTATTCGTGGCAAAGTAAATCCTGTGAGTTTCGGTGTTTACCGCAAGCAGCAACGCCAAGGTAAGTTCGAAATTCTGGTGAGCCTATGGAGTTCTGGTGGTTTGCCGGATGCCTCGTCAACCTTAAACGTGTTTTTTGCCAAGGGTCGCAAGGGCAAATGGAGCCCACGTAACTATTGGCATGATGAAATTATCAATAAAGCGCGGATCAAAGGTGGTGGCATTCTTGATGAAGCCAAACGCCGGGCAGTTTATAAGAAAGCCTATGACCGGGTGAATGAAATGAACTACATCATGCCGATTTCAACTCTGCCAACATCTTTTGTTCATACCAAAGATTTGGTTATCGAGCAGGGTTCGTTGTCGCCCTATGGCGCGGCGCTCAATCACATGAGTTGGAAATAAATTTAACCGAATGATCTGACTTTTATGGGCCGTTCTTAGGAGCGGCCCTTTTTTTTATTTATAGAGATGACACTCGATCAGGCGGTCTTCGTTTTCAATGAGGGCAGGCTGTTCAGCGCTGCATTGTTCTTTGGCATCGGGGCAGCGCGGATGGAAATAACAGCCGCTCGGCGGTGATAACGGATTGGGTAAACCACGGCCAAGCGTGATTTCAGGCAGACCGAGGCTGGCATCCGGCGTGAGGACGGAGTCCAATAATGCTCGCGTGTATGGGTGCTTGGGATTGTTGAAGATATCGATGGCTTTGCCAAATTCGATCAAGCGGCCAAGATACATTACCGCAACCCAATCGGCGAGATGTTCGACGACGGCCAGATCATGGCTGATAAAGGCGTATGTGAGATTAAGCTCTTTGCGCAAATCCTGCAGCAAATTTAGAATATGCGCCTGCACCGAAACATCCAGCGCTGAAGTAGGCTCGTCGCAGACAACGATCTTCGGTTCCATGATCAGCGCGCGTGCGATCGCCACGCGTTGCCGCTGGCCACCCGACAATTGGTTCGGATAGGAATGGACCAGACGTTTGGGCAATCCCACCAGCCGCATATATTCTTCGACCCGGGCTCGGCGGCTCTCCTTACTGCCAATTTCATGCACTTTTAAGGGCAGCGAAATAATCTGCTCAATGGTTTTGCGCGGGTTGAGCGAGGAGTAGGGGTCTTGAAAAACCGGTTGGACCTTTCTCGCGATATCCTTGATGCTGACCGAATTGATCGGCACACCATCCAATAGGATTTCACCGGTGGTTGGTTCCAATAGCCCAAGCAGCATTTTTGCCAGCGTTGTTTTGCCACAGCCCGACTCACCTACAATTGCCAGTACTTCGCCACGATTAACCTGAAGGCTAACTTCCTGCACGGCCTTAAGCGGTTGTTTTTCGGCGAACATGCCCTTTTTGATCATAAAGGTTCGGCCAACATTGCGGCATTCCAGGGCAGGGACCGCATCGCTATCGGGATGGCCGAATTGGCCCATGAGCTGATTCATGGGCAGGCCGCTCCCTCAACGCTTAGTTTGTTTTTGCTTTCTTCCGGGCTCAAATGGCAGCGATAGGCCCGCCCGGCACTGATTTCGGTGAGCCCAATATCGCCGGAGAGACAGGGGTCGCTGACATGATCACAGCGGTTTCTGAACATGCAGCCATCGAGATCGCCAACCAAAGCCGGCACGATGCCCCGAATAGAACCGAGCTTAGAGCCGGGCTCGGTCCGGCCTGGCACTGGGATACAATCAATCAATCCTTGGGTATAGGGATGGGTCGGCATATCGAACACTTCTTCGGCTGACCCGATTTCGACCGCGCGCCCGGCATACATTACCATCACCCGGTCAGCCATGCGGGCAACCACGCCAAGATCATGGGTGATCAAAATAAGCCCGGCGTTAAATTCTTTTTGCAGCGAACGCAGGAGATTGAGAGTTTGCGCCTGCATGGTCACATCAAGTGCAGTTGTCGGTTCATCGGCAATTATCAGAGCTGGATCGCACATCAACGTCATGGCGATCATCATGCGCTGGCGCAAGCCACCGGATAATTGATGGGGATATTGTGAGAGGCGCTCGGTCGGGGCGACAATGCCCACTTTCTCGAGTAAAAATTCAGCCCGTTCGCGGGCCTCTTTGCGGCCACCCTTGCCGTGCTGGATATAAACTTCTTCCAATTGATCACCGATACGAAATACCGGATTTAAGGATGTCATGGGATCTTGAAAGATCATGCCAATGCGGTCGCCGCGCAGCTTGGCGAATTCTGATTCCGACATACTCAACAAGTCACGGTCTTCGAGGGCTAATTTATCAGCAGTCAGTTTGGCTTTGCGCGGCAGTAAATTCATAATCGCCAATGAAGTAATCGATTTACCACAGCCCGACTCGCCGACAATGCAAAGGGTCTCGCCTTGTTCGACCTGTAAGCTCAAATTGGATACCGCATGCAATGTTCCTGCCGGCACCGCAATATCAACCGATAAATTCTCGACTTCTAAGACGGTATCTGACGACACTAGTTACGGCCCTCCGGCGCGGTAATATCGCGAATACCATCGCCCATCATATTGATCGAGATCACCAGGAAAAAGATCGCCAGGCCGGGGAAGTTAATGAGATAAGGCATAAAGAACATATAGGAGCGGCCTTCCGATAGCAGGAGGCCCCAGGATGGTGTTGGTGGTTGCACGCCTAGTCCTAAGAAAGAAAGGGCAGCTTCAACGATGATAGCGACCGCCATTTCCAGGCTGGCTATCACGATGATTTGGTTCATGACATTGGGTAACACTTCGCCGATGATAATGCGGGTTCGGCTGGTGCCGAGAGCCTGCGCTGCGGTTATATAATCGTTAACTCGTATTTGCTGGGTGACGCTGCGGGTTACCACGGCATAGCGGTCCCAGAACAAAAACGATAAAATTAAAATCAGCGCCAAAATCGAGCCGCCAAACACCGAGACCAGTGAAAGTGCAACCAGTAATCCCGGCAACGCCAGCTTTACATTGATCAGATACATGATGAAGTTATCTACGCGGCCACCAAAATAGCCACCGATCATACCAATGGTAGAGCCGACAATCGCTGAAACAGCGGCGGCGAAAAAGCCGATCATGAGTGATATCTGGGCGCCATACATCAGCCGTGTTAAATAATCGCGGCCCAAGGCATCGGTGCCGAACGGATGATCCCAGGTTCCTTTAGCCGCATCCCATACCGGCGGGATTAGGCGTTTTGTCAGTTCCTGATCATAGGGACCATAAGGCGCCAGCACGGGAGCAAAAACGGCGACCGCCAAGAAAAATAAAACAACACTGCCGCCGATGATGAAACCGCGATGTGATTTAGCCCGCCGCCTCATCAGTTCCGGTGGTGACGGTACGGCGATTTCAAATTCGTCGACTTGATCTTCAAGGCCATTTGGATGGATTGTGTCCGGCATTTTAAGTCGACCTAACCTAATCTAATTCTGGGATCAAGCTGGGCATTGATCAAGTCAGACAGCAGCGTCAGCACGATATATGAAAGTGAAAGAATAAAGACGATGGACTGAACGACCGGAAAATCCTGCCGCATAATCGATTCAAAAGCCAGGAAGCCGACGCCGTTAAGGGCAAAAATCGATTCAATAATAACCGTGCCGCCGAGCAGGAATCCCAGCACCACCGCCATCAAAGAAACAATCGGTAGGATAGCATTGCGTAGCGCATGTTTAAATAGCACACGCCTGGGATTGAGTCCTTTAGCCCTGGCCGTTCTAATGAAATCGGAATCAAGCACGTCCAACATACCGCTCCGGGTTAGGCGCATAAATTGCGGCATGGCGCCGAGGCCGAGCGTAAAGGCCGGTAAGATAAAATTGGCGAAACTGTCATTGCCGGAAATCGGCAACCAGCGCAGATTTACGGCAAAGAGCAGAATTAAAAGTAGGGCAAAATAAAAATTTGGGATGGCTTGGCCAAACACAGCGATGCCAAGCGCCATTCTATCTATCAGCGTGTTCGGTCTGACTGAGGCCAGCACGCCTAAGGGAATGGCGACAATTAATGATACAAAAATAGCATAGAGAGCCAGCTTTATCGTCACACCGATGCGTTCAAATATCATTTCAACGACCGGCTCATTGGTAAACAATGAACGGCCCAGATCGCCGGTTAACGCGTCACCTGCCCAATCGAAATACTGGACATAAAGCGGGCGGTCCAAGCCATATTGTTTGGCCGTTTGTGCAATTTCTTCTTCGGAAGCATCTTCACCGGCAAGCTCAGCGGCCAAATCTCCCGATAAACGCAGCAAACTGAAAGCGATGACCGAAACCGTGATCGCCACCAGGATCGCAATATAAAGTCGATGGAGTAAAAATTTAGCCACACTATCCCTTTGTTTTAATCGGTTTCGACTCTGGCCCGGCCTTCATCTTCCGGATTGTAATCGATGGCTTCGTAATCGATACCGGTGCGTTCTTTAATTAAGGCTAACATACCTTTGGCATCTCCGGTCTCACGAATTACCTTTGCCATCGGTTTAAAATCCTCTTTGGACATGCCTTTGGCATTTAACGGGCAAACCGATAGACAGATTTTGCAGCCATGCATGCGGAAAAAGTAAGGCTCGCATTTAGGCGTATCAACATGCCAACGCTCGACGCCATTAACGGTTTTTTTCTCGTGGGTGATAGCGTCACCGGGACAAAAGCGGGCACAGACCTGGCAATTGGTGCAGACCTCATTAATGCCGTAATCCTCAGGCCCATCAACGAGCAGCGGCATATCGGTGGCAACCGCGCCGAGCCGGAAGGATGAGCCGAGTTCCGGTGATATCAGCGAGCCATGTTTGCCAAGCTCGCCGAGTCCGGCCAGCCAGGCATAGGCCGGCAGCGGGAAGTCGGCGATATTTGGTTCGGTGCGGGTCTTATAGCCAAAAGCGCCGATTTGCTGGCTCAGCCGGACCCCAATATCATCCAACGCATGATAGACCCGGTGGACTTCAGCCTGGCTGTTGGGGCCGATATCAACCATGTAATCATAAGCCATGGTCATAGCGAAAACGATAACGCGGTTATGTTCAAGTTCTTCGGCATCTTCGAAACGGACGGTCGGTACGTATTCGGCAATACCGATGGCGTTAACTCCCATATCCTTGGCCATCTGTTTAATTTCCGCTGTCAGTGCTGCTTGGTCTTCAACTTCGGTGAGGTTGGGATTGACCGGTGCTTCGCGCTGTTTGAACAGTGATGATTGGCGGATAAAGGTCATCCGCTTGGCGGAATCTGGCATGCGTTTCATAAAAGGCGAGGTTTTCGCTCGCGGTGATTCCATGCCTTCGCGGCGACGCCGTGATGCTGGTTCAGCACCTGAAATATCAATGGTTCCCATCGCGGTAATCCTTAGTTCCCTGTTTAAAAACACGGCGAAATATTATTTCCGCTCCATTATAGTATTCTATTTTTTAACAACAATGTTGACGAGTTGTCCTAATTTGTTTTAATTGTTATATCATTATACAAAAAGAAAAATAGCCTGAAAATTATAAATATTCCGCAATGGGAAATGCTGAGTTGACTAAACCAAATCAATCCTGGGCACCAGTACGCGCCAATTCAGTTGCGAACCAGATCGTTATGCAAGTTCGCGAGGCGCTGTTCAACGGCAAATTTCAGCCCGGCGATTTGCTCGGTTCAGAAAAAGATTTGGCCGCCCAGTTTGATGTCAGCCGCATTACCGTACGCGATGCTCTCAGGACGTTGGAGACCATGGGCATAATCGAAATTCGCGTTGGTGCCGGCGGCGGTGCTCGAATAGCCGAAGGTAATCTTGATTATTTCTCGGATGCCCTGGCCGTTCAATTCAAACTCGCCGGAGTGACCGAGCGTGAAATTCTCGACCTACAGGTGGCGATTGAAGGTACCGGTGCCGAGCTAGCTGCCTTAAATCGGAGCCGAGAAAATCTCGAGGAGCTTTCGGAATTGTTGGGTGAAGCCGAAAACGTTATGGATAGTTCGGCTGATTTTACCGATGCCGGCCAGCAGTTCCACCTGGCGATTATTGAGGCTTCCGGTAATCGAGCTTTAATTGCTCAGTTTAGGGCCTTGCGGTATGTCGTATGGCCGCAAAATGCCCAACGAGCTACACGGGAAATTGCTGAGAACGCCCAAAAAATCCATCACCAATTATATGCTTACATCGAAGCGCAGGATAGTGAGGCCGCGCGAAAATTAATGATAGACCATCTCGTCAGTATCCGTGCAGTGGCGTTTTCGGGAACTGCTGCCGATGACGCCACTGGAGTGATTTGTTGTTGAAATAAATTAAATTTCGCATGCATCAAGCAATGCGATTGTTGAAAATAATTATCAGGGAGTGAAGAAATGATTATTGATTGCCATGCTCATGTGAGTGCCCCAGTAGAGCTTTGGGCTTATAAAGCTTCTATATTGTCTCACCGTGGAGCGCACGGTCGCGGCAAAGTAAATGTTACCGACGAGCAAATTCGTCACGCTGTCGAAGAGCACAAGGAAGCTTTCCCGCATCCACATCTCCATTACATCGATAAGGTCGGCACTAAAATGCAGCTGATCTCGCCGCGCCCGTTCCAGTTGATGCACAGCGAAGAAGCCAAGCTGGTGCAGTGGTTCCAGGAAGAAGTAAACAATATCATCTATCGGGAAACTCAACTTTATCCGGATCGCTTTATCGGTATCGCCGGAATTCCAACTGCTGCTGGAGAACCGCTTGATATGGCGATTGCGGAGCTGGAGCGTTGTGTCAATGAGCTTGGCTTTAAAGGCACGCTGCTCAATCCTGACCCTTACGAAAATACCGGTATCCATCCACCGGCCATGGGCGACAAGTATTGGTATCCGCTCTATGAAAAACTATGTGAGCTGGATGTGCCGGCGCATATTCATGGTACGGGATCAAGATCACCGCGCGAGCCTTATTCGCTGCGCTTTATCAATGAGGAAACCACGGCGGTTTTTGGTCTAATCAATTCCGATGTCTTTAAAGATTTCCCGGATTTGAAGATCGTTGTCTCGCATGGTGGTGGCGCGATGCCGTATCAGCTTGGCCGTTTCCAGGCGGGTTCCATGCGCCGTCCCGAAGGTGACCGCTTTATTGATGGTATGCACAAACTTTATTTTGATACCGTGCTCTATACCAAAGATGCCATTGAGTTGTTGCTTAAAGTGGTGGGTCCGGAAAATGCTCTGTTCGGCGCTGAATGCCCGGGCGTTGGCTCGAAAGTCGATCCGGCTACGGGACGCGAAATGGATGATATCGCGCCCTATTTCCATGAGATTGAATTCCTCAGCGATGCTGACCGCGAGATGATTTTCTCAGGCAATGCCAAGCGCGTCTTTAATCTCGACGTTTAAGGAAGAGGGGGCTAACGATGAGTGACGTAGCCGTCGAAAGACTGCGTAAGATCGATAGCTGTGCAGTATCCGATGCCTTGGATGCGCTGGAGTTAAAAGGTACCGTTATGGGGCTCGGCTCCATTTCAGTTCTGCGTCGCATTGCCGGGCGGGTGCAAACGGTCAAACTTGGTGAAGCCAGTCCGGATATTCCTAAAAAGCATCTGTGTTCCTCGGCGGTTGATGCGGCGGAACCCGGCGACGTCATTGTGGTTGAAAATCATGCGACCGATTTTGCTGCCGGCTGGGGTGGAATTTTATCAACGGCTGCCGCTGCCAAAGGCTTATCCGGCACCATTGTTGATGGTCCGGCACGGGATGCTGATGAAAGCCGGGATGTTGACTACCCGGTCTTTGCCCGGGCGGCGACCCCGTTTACGGCGCGTGGCCGTATCGCTGAGCATGATTGGAATATCGAGATCGATATCGGTGGCGTGGCGGTTAATCCCGGGGATTTGGTTTTGGCTGATGGCAGTGGGGTCGTGTTTGTGCCTCAAGCGCAGGAAGATGCGGTGCTTGATAAAGCCGAGGAAATCCAGGCCAAGGAAGCCGCTATGGCTGCCGCTGTTCAGGCCGGCAAGCCGGTCAGTGATGTCATGGGCGGCGATTACGAAAATATGTTGAAGAGTAAATAAAATGAGAGAAGCAATTATCGAGCGCTTGAGTAAATTATCGACCTCAACGGTGAGTGATGCCATGGACCGGCTCGGTATCGCCGGCCAATGTCTCGGCATTAAGCCGGTTGATGTGAAGTTCCGGCTTTGCGGTCGTGCCTATACGATGCGGACGGTGCCGGCCGAAGTCGTTGCCGGCTCGGTTGGCGATTACATCGATGATGTGCCCGCAGGTGCGGTGGTAGTGATTGATAATGGCGGACGCCAGGACAAAACCGTGTGGGGTGATATCCTGACCTTTTTGGCCGATAAAAACGGCGTCGCCGGCACGGTAATAGACGGCAATTGCCGGGATATCCACCGCTGCATTGAGATAAATTACCCGGTGTTCAGCCGCGGCTGGTCGATGCGCACGGGTAAGGACCGGGTGCAGTTGGATCAAATTAATATACCGGTTTCGATTGGTGAGGCTAGGGTTGAACCTGATGACCTGTTATTGGGTGATGCGGATGGCGTATTGGCGATCCCAAAAGATCACGAAGACCGTGTCGTTGAATTGGCCGAAGAGATTGACGCCGCTGAAGAGAAAATTATGGCAGCATTACGCCAAGGCAAAAAGCTTTATGACGCGCGGATGGAGTTCAAATATCACGAGCTGCAACGCCGCGAAGATTAATAATAAAATTAAATTGGGGCCAATTTTAGGGCCAAAATTAGGGAACGGGAAAAATGCTTGAAGAAACCAGAAACGAGCTACTGATGAACGTTGGCGAAGGCACGCCAATGGGTGAGCTGATGCGCCGCTATTGGATGCCCATCGGCGCTGTCTCAGAATTCGATGATAAAGAAACCAGAACTGTTCGCCTGATGGGTGAGGAATTGGTGCTCTATAAAGATCTCAGCGGCACCTTTGGCTTGGTTGATCGACATTGCCCGCACCGTCATGCCGATCTGTCTTATGGGTTTGTTGAAGAAACCGGGCTGCGCTGTAACTATCACGGCTGGCTGTTCGACGAGCAGGGCGACTGTATCGGTCAACCTTATGAAGATACGGTCGATCCGGAGCAAAAACTGCGTGCCGGTTGTAGTGTCAAAGCCTATCCGGTTGAAGCGAAAGCCGGCTTGCTGTGGGCTTATCTTGGGCCGAAACCGGTGCCATTGGTGCCGAATTGGGAGCCATTCTCTTGGCAAAACGGCTTTGTCCAAATCGTATTTACCGAGATTCCCTGCAACTGGTTTCAATGCCAGGAAAACTCCTGTGACCCGGTGCATTTTGAATGGATGCATGCCAACTGGACGACGCGTTTGAAAGAAGAAGGTGGTGATTATGTGCCGACCCATCTTGAAGTCGATTTTGAAGAGTTCGAATATGGCATCAGCTACAAACGTGTGCGCGAAGATACTGATAAGGAGAACCCGCTCTGGACAATTGGCCGTCATTGCCTGTGGCCGAACGCGCTTTATACCGGCGATCATTTCGAATGGCGGGTGCCGGTTGACGATGACACCACGTTGAGTGTTGGCTGGTTTTTCAGCCGGGTGCCGAATGAGATGGAACCCTATGTTCAAGAAAGTATCCCGTCATGGGTCGGCCCACTGGTCGATGAGAAAACCGGCCGTTGGATTACCTCTCATGTGATGAACCAGGATTTTGTCGCCTGGGTTGGGCAGGGTGCGCGTTCGGACCGGACGAAAGAACATCTCGGCCGCAGTGACCGCGGTATTGCGATGATCCGCAAACGCTTTTTGGATGACATCAAGGCGATTGAGAACGGTGAAGATCCGAAGGCGATCATTCGCGATGAAAAGGTCAATGAATGCGTTAAGTTTCCGCTGATTGGCGCAGAGATGATGATCGACGGCTATCCGAAGGAAATGCTGGAAAACACTGATTCGCCGATGGTCAGATCAAAACGCCAGTTTATTTTTCAGGCTGGCCAGCCCGAACACGTGACCAAAGCTTATGAAGCGGCGATGGGTTTCAAAACTGATAAAGGCGGCTTAACGGGGAGGTAGTGCCCGTCTATCTCTTCCTCACAAATAAGAAATCGCCGCCATCATGTCCGGCGCGGCGGACATCCGAATATTGTGGTGTTTGATTGGCGTTTACCATCACTGGACGGCGGATCGTATTAAAAAGCTTGGTGCCGTCTAACACATCTTTATTTGCATTAAGGGCATCCAGGAAAGCTGCGGCAAAAGGTGAATGCTCCGCATTTCCGCTGCCGTCTTCGACTGGTTCCAAACCGCCGGAAGTAATAACCACGCGGGCTCGTTTGCGCGACATTTTTTGCAAAAACTCCGGATCTTTACGGTCAGCGGAAGGCCCATCAAAGGCGCGCACCAAACGACCAGAATAACAGCTATCGGCAACCACCATGACATGCTTTGCTTTTAAGCCCTTAAGGGCATCGGTAATGGAAGCATTTGAAATCCATTTTGAACGACGGTTCTTTTTGGCGTCTGCCGGCAACCAATAGCCCTGGTCGACTTCTTTATCAAGCCAGCCATGACCGGCATAATAGATCAGCAAATTATCTTTGAATTTTAAAGTTGCTCTGAATTCATCAATACTATCCAGCAGAGTTTCATGGTTAGGATTGGTGAGTAACGTTACTTTAAATCCGTACTCGGATTTTAACACATCGGCGACAACTTTGGCGTCGGCAACGGCCGTTTTTAGCGGGGTGAGATTCTTATAATTGTCGAACCCAATAACGAGCGCATGGTAATCGCCAAAATTAATTGTTGAAGAGATAGAAGGCTTTCGACCTGTTTTTCCCGAAGCTTTTAAATTGGCAAGCTCCTGGACCTTCCGTTCAGCATCCCGGCGCAAGGCTTCCAATCGTTTGCCTTCTTTTTGTTGCTGTTTTCTTAGGATTGCCAATCTGGTCTCTGCGAGTTTTCGCGACCGTTCCTGTTGCTGGCGGAGGGCTGCAATTCTTTTTTCTTCATCAGCCCGTTGTTTCGCCAGTTGTTCAACTTCGGCTCGAGCCGCTGTGGATTGATTGGGGTTGGAATCTTTGGAACTTTGCAATAAGGCAATTTGGCGCTCCATTCGCAGCATTTTCGGATCTTTACCGGTCAGTAACGCTTCACCTTCAATGGATCCTTTTGGCGCGAGTTGGACGCTACCTTCGCAAAGAACGCCACCCCGCTTTTGAGCCTCACCGGCTTGGGCATTAAAATAGCCATCAAAAATATTATCTTTAAAAGTTCCTTTGAATTTACTGCTTGCCCGATCCGTATCGGTGCCTTCCGGCATCCGCAGGTCAAAATTGGTCCATTCGAAAAATTTATTGGCGGCGTCTATTTTTCCGGCGACGGTTTGGGGTGAGCCATCGACAGTAAATTTAATTTCTAAACTTTGGCCATTAACGGTTGCCGATTTTATGACGAATACTGAGGGGCAATTGGCTTTTACACCAAATTTCTTGATAATGCCGACCCAGGCGCCGCCTTTAATTGATTTATCTTGGGCAAAAGCAGCAAATTGGGATGGCGTTACCAGCCATACTAACAATAGAGATATGATAGCGATTAGGCGTCTGCGCATGATCTGCTCCAGAATAAATGTTGCTGTATCTTATCTAATTATCGCATTATTTAGGAAATTATTCAAATATGGCGCGAAAGTATGTGAAGTAGTTCACATATACCGGGAATTTCCGCCTTACTTATTCAAAATTGGGCTAGCTAGGGCTCACTGTTAAATTCTTGAAAAAACCTTCGGTGCCATTGTCGATATAGAGACCGATGCCGCCAGTTAAGTCAGGTCCATGCTTGAGGTCGTTGACGATGATCGTCGGATGTTCGTTGTCATGGACGAAGAGCTTGGCTTTATCACCTTCAACTTCGATGCGCATATTGGTCCAAGCGCCGGTGACCAGATCAACATAAGCTTCATAATGGCCCGGCACCTCGGTGCGCATACGGTCAAATTTCCAATCAGGATAGGAAAAATACTGGGTGGCCCGATTGCGGCGAAGCTGTTGCTCAGCCCGGCCATTGGTCGGCCGCAAATACATACATTCAAAAGCCGATAGATCGTCTATGATTCTGAAAGCGACACCGATAAAACCACGCGCTTCGGGGATGGCGTCCGGCAAGGGCCTTCCGGCTACCTCAATCTCGATAACGCCGTTTTGAAATTCTATGCCGTTGATTCTTGCGAAAGTCGGATTGTCGGGCGTTTCGGCATCGGGAGTCAGCACCAGACGGAGCGCCTCACTGCCTTCATGTTCGGCGATGCTCGGCACCACATCATTGGGATTGAGGTTATCGAGGCTAATATCAATTGCCGTCATATTTCTATCCCAATACTTCGGTGACGAGTTTTTCATAGTCAGCCATACTGGGCCGGATCGGTGATGGCAAATTAAACGGGCTGTCATGGGCTTCCTCGATCATGCGATCAACATCGGTTTTCTCATAGCCCATTTCTCGTACGGTTGCCGGGAGGCCAAGCTTGGCATTCATCTCGGCCACCGCATCAGCAATCCGGTTGCCAGCATCTTTGTCTCCGGCAAGGTTCATCGCCTCGGCATATCGCTCAAGCACACTATCGGCCAGCTTGCCATTAAAAAAGCGCATCACCGCCGGCATGGCCACCGTGACCAGGGTGCCATGATGGAGCGGGCTGTCACCAAAACACATCGACAGCGCATGAATGGGGCCAAGCCCCATATAGATCGCCATGCCGCCCTGCAGAGCCGCCATCGACATATTGAGACGTGCCTCGCGGTCACTGCCATCATCAACCGCACGGTGGATATAATCAATAACTCGGCGCGTACCGTCCAAGGCAATCGCCTCAGCCGGTGGATTTGCATTCTTGGACAAAAATCCCTCGACGCAATGGGTCAATGCATCCATGCCGGTCGCGGCGGTTAAACGGGGCGGCAAAGTCATGGTGAAATCTGGATCACAGATGGCCAGATCAGGCTGTACGTGGATTGAACGAATGGTCATCGCCGGGGCATTGGTTTCGGGATGGATGCCGCCGCCAAAGGTGATCTCGGCGCCGGTGCCGGCGGTCGTCGGAATGGTGATGTAGGGCGCAACATCAGCAGTAACTTTGCTGAGATCGTTTAAGATTTCAATGACGGATAAGTCCAGATTTGTCGCAACCCGGAGCGCTTTGCCGGAATCGAGTACCGAGCCGCCACCAAGGCCGATAATACCGTTGCAATTATTTTCCTGATAGACCGCAAGTGCGCCTTCGACCCCCGCTATGGTTGGGTTTTCTGGGATATTGTCGAATACTGAAACTTTTATGTCAGCAGGTAGAGCATCGAGCAATTGCTGGCAGACACCGTGTTCAACCAATCCCTGATCAGTAATAACCAACGGTCGGTCAACGCCGCGATCTTTTAGTTCGCCTGGAAGCTCGTTGATCGCTTCAAAGCCAAAATGTACGCCTGGAAAACTCGGTATGTGCGCCATGGATTACCCCCGTACTTAATTTTTGTCCCAGCCGTATATTTCCATCGATGTTTCGCCGGTTTTAAGACGTTCTTTGGTGGCGTCTTCCTTGGTTTCGCGCTCAATGGATTTCTGAATACCGTTCTCGACTTGATCCGCTGGAATTATGACCAAGCCATCTTCATCGCCTAATACGAGGTCGCCATGATTGATGGTAATTTCACCAATCGTGATCGGCTCAGCCAATGAACCCGCGCCATCAAATAGTTTCTCTGTGCCGCGGATGCAGAGGCCAGACGAAAACACTGGGAATCCCATTTCCTCCAACTCATCGGCGTCGCGCACGCAGCCGTCAATCACCAGACCAACAATGCCGCGCGCCATGGCGCTGGTGCCCATGACATCTCCCCAATAACCAAATTCTGGATTGTCGCCAACATCGGCAATCAGCACGTCACCCGGCTCGGCCTTGGCCAGTGCCCGGTGGAGCCACAAATTACAGCCTGACGGTCCTTTAACCGGATAGGCGCGTCCACAAATTTTCATACCCTTGGCGATTGGTTTCAAGTAAGACGGTATAGCACCGATTTTGCCGGCTGCTTCGTGCATGGTGGCAGCCGAAATCTTAGCCGCCTCTTTCAAAATGTCGTCACTAATTTTGGCGCTCATTTATTCTAAATCCCTGTTTCAGCTGCTTTCTTTGAATTTATTTTGGCTGGTCTCAGGGCGTTTGTCACGCACTGGATAGATGATTGAGCGGTAGGGCTGTGGAGTATTTAACCTGATTGAGGGCGAAGGAGGAGCGTATATTTAAGACTCCTGGGAAACGTGTCAGGTGATCTTTGAGGAAATGCTCATACGCTTGCAGATCAGTGACGACAACGCGTAATAAATAATCGGCTTCACCGGTCATCAGGTAGCATTCGACGACTTCGGGGCGCTGGTCGATTTCTTTTTCGAAGGCTGTGAGGTTTTCTTCGATCTGTTTTTCGAGCGTCACTTGGACGAAGACACTGACATTGAGACCGATTTTTTCTGCATCGACGAGAGTAACTTTGTTTTTAAAAATTCCGGCGTCTTGCAGCATCTTTACCCGGCGCAGACAGGGTGAAGGCGACAGGCCGACTTTATCGGCTAAATCAATATTGGAAAGATCACCATTTCGCTGCAATTCAGCAATAATTTTAAAGTCAATTAAATCAAATGACTGCTCGAACACGGCATAAAAATCCTAAAAATTAAAAATAATTAGCATAATACGCTAAAATTGATCTAAAATACCACCTTTTTTGAAACTACATACTTATTAAATTATGAGACACTCCGGTCACATAACCTGTACGGACCGATATCATGCCCAAAGACCATATCAGCCACGAAAAAATTGATTTTGAACTGCTGCAACAGTTGGAAAACAAAATCCGCTGGCTGTCGGCTTGGATGATCCACAACGCCAATTTCAACCGGGAGAAACCGGATGGTTTAAAGGTCGGAGGTCATCAAGCCTCCTGTGCATCTTTGGCAACCATTATGACGGCGCTCTATTTTCATATCCTGAGACCGGAAGACCGGGTCGCGGTTAAACCCCATGCCAGCCCGGTGTTTCATGCCATTCAATATTTGTTTGGCAATCAGACGCTCGAAAAACTGAAAAATTTCCGCGGCTTTGGTGGCGCGCAGTCTTATCCGTCACGGACCAAGGATATCGATGATGTGGATTTCTCAACTGGCTCGGTTGGGCTGGGCGTTGCGATTACTGCCTTTGCCTCGTTGATCCAAGATTACATCAAAGCGCATAAATGGCGGCAGGCACCCTATCAAGGCCGCATGATCGCGCTGGTCGGTGATGCTGAACTTGATGAAGGCAATATCTATGAATGTCTGCTTGAAGGCTGGAAGCAGGGCCTTCGTAATACCTGGTGGGTGATCGATTACAATCGGCAAAGCCTCGACGGTATTATCCGGGAAGGTCTGTATGACCGCATCGAAGAAATCTTTAAAGCTTTCGGCTGGGACGTAGTGACCCTTAAATATGGCCAACTGCAAGAAGCGGCGTTTAAACAACCAGGTGGTGAGGCCTTGCGGCGCTGGATCGATGATTGCCCTAACCAAATGTATTCCGCCTTGATGTTTCAGGGTGCTGAGGCCTGGCGTGAGCATATTCTCAAAGATATCGGCGATATCATCGGCGTCCAACAATTGATTGAAGCCTATGATGACAATCAGTTGGAAAAACTGATGGCGAATTTAGGCGGTCATTGCTTGCCGACCATCATTGATGAGTTCTCTCAAATCGATCACGACCGGCCAGTTTGTTTTATCGCCTATACGGTTAAAGGCTGGGGGCTGCCGCTGGCTGGTCACAAAGACAATCACGCCGGCATCATGACGCCGGAGCAGGTCGCTAAGTTACGTATTCGCCGAAATATTCGTGAGGGCTTCGAGTGGGAGCCCTATGAAGGCCTGACGGAAATTGAAAACGAAATTAAGGCGCTGGTCGAGAACGCACCGTTCGTTGCCGGGGGTAGGCGGCGCTATCAGGCCGACCAGATACCCGTCGATGAGATGCCGGAAATCGAAGGCTCTTTCATGTCGACCCAGGAAGGTTTTGGTAAAATTCTCAACGAGATTGGCCGCTCTGAGTCCGAAATGGCTGACCGCATCGTCACCATGTCGCCGGACGTTACAGTCTCGACCAATGTTGGGCCGTGGGTTAATCGCAAAAAAATATTTGCTCACGAAAAAGTCGCTGATATTTTCCAGCAGGAGCAAGTGGTCAGTGGCCAGAAATGGGTCTTTGATCCGGCGGGTCAGCATATCGAGTTGGGCATTGCCGAAAGCAATCTTTTCTTACTGCTGGGTGCGGCGGGGTTGTCACATAGTTTGTTCAACGAGCGACTGCTGCCGATTGGTACCGTCTATGATCCTTTCATTGCGCGCGGCTTAGACTCGCTCAATTACGCCTGTTATCAGGATGCCCGCTTTATGGTGGTGGCGACGCCCTCGGGTGTCACCTTGGCACCGGAAGGGGGCGCCCATCAATCGATTGGCACACCGCTAATCGGTATGGCGCAGGATGGATTGGCATCATTTGAGCCGGCTTTCGTTGATGAATTGGCCGTCATCATGGGCTGGGGCTTTGAGTATATGCAGCGCGATGGTGACGCTGAACCTGATGATACAACATGGTCGCGGGAAGCTACCGGTGGCTCGGTTTATCTCCGCTGTTCAACCCGGCCGCTTGAGCAACCGCAGCGCCCGATGACAACCGAGCTTTCTAAATCAATCGTTGATGGCGGCTATTGGCTGCGCCAGCCCGGCCCCAATTGCGAAGTGGTCATAGCCTATCAGGGGGCAGTAGCACCGGAAGCTATCGCGGCGACAGGGTTGCTCGGCGAAGATCGTAAAGATATCGGCCTGCTGGCCATCACCTCGGCGGATCGCTTGAACGCCGGCTGGAAATCAGCCACTTCGGCGCGCGCCAGCGGTAACCCCCAAGCAGACTGCCATGTTGAAAGTCTGCTGCGGGACGTGCCATCTAGTGCAACTTTCATTACCGTGCACGATGCTCATCCGGCGGCGCTTTCCTGGCTGGGCGGAGTGAATGGTCATCGCGTGCTGCCCCTGGGCGTCGAGCATTTCGGCCAAACTGGCACTATTGACGATCTTTATCAGCACTACGAAATTAACACCTCGGCTATTCTAGCTGCTGCGAATTCTGTACCGAAAGCCCGACCGGTGCGCCACAGCCGAAATTAAATTATTTTTGAAAGACTTCTAAAAAGTTAGACAGGCAAGGCTTATCCTATAAACTAATCCCATCAGAATTGGAGATTGAATAAATAGGAGCCGTCATGTCTGGAACATTTGTACCCCACGCCTTCAACTTTCAAAAATGGGTCGAAGACAACGCCGATCAACTAAAGCCACCGGTAAATAATAAACTTATGCATGCTGGTGTTGATACGATTGTTATGGTTGTTGGTGGCCCCAATACCCGCGTCGATTTTCACGACGATCCGGTTGACGAATGGTTTTTCCAGGTCAGAGGCGACATGATGCTGAAAATTGCCAATGACGATGGTATTCATGATGTGCCGATACGCGAAGGCGAAGTGCTCATGTTGCCGCCGCATACTATTCACGCGCCGCAACGCCCACAGGAAGGCTCAGTTGGAATCGTTGTTGAAGCGCCGCGCCAGGACGGGATGCTCGAAGGTTTTGAATGGTACTGCTTTGATTGTGAAACCCGCGTGCACCGGGTTGAAGTGCCGTTGGGCGGACCGCAAGGGATCGTCGATGCTTTGCCGAAAATCTATGATGCCTTCTTTGAAGACGAGGAAGCCCGCACCTGCCCTAAATGTGGCACTTTGCATCCTGGTAAAGGCCAGGCCCCCGAAGGCTGGATCAACATATGAGTAAGTCGCCTCTCATCGTAGATATGCACAGCCATTTCTTTCCGGAAACCTGGCCGGATTTAGCTGAAAAATTCGGCACGCCAGATTGGCCGTGGATGAAACACCATGGCGATGGTAAGGCAACTGTAATGGTTGGCGATAAAGAATTTCGGCCGATTTATTCCGGCTGTTGGGACGTCTCGAAGCGCCTCGAGGAAATGGACCAATACGGCGTCGATATTCAAGTGATGTGCTCCACGCCGGTGCTGTTCGCAACTACCCGCCCTGCCGATCAGGCGGCTGAATGCGCTCATATTTTTAATGATGCGGCGCTGGAAATGTGCAGCCGCTCCGGTGGGCGCTTGCTGCCCTTGGCGCAAGTACCGCTACAGGATATCGACACAGCTTGCGAAGTTTTAACGCAGGCTATGAAAGACGGCCATCTTGGCGTGCAGATCGGCAACCATGTTGGTGACAAAGATTTAGACGATGAAGGTCTGGTTACCTTTTTGCAGCATTGTGCTGCCGAGAACGCGGCTGTGCTGGTTCACCCGTGGGATATGATGGGCGGCAACCGGATGAAGAAATATATGCTGCCCTGGCTGGTCTCAATGGCGGCGGAAACGCAGTTGTCTATATTGTCGCTCATTCTGTCCGGTGCCTTTGATCGCATCGATAAATCGCTCAGGATTTGCTTTGCGCATGGCGGTGGCAGTTTCGCTTATCTGCTGGGCCGCGTCGATAATGCCTGGAAAGAACGCGATATTGTGCGCGTTGATTGTCCGAATTTGCCCTCCAGCTATGTTGACCGCTTTTTTGTTGATAGCGCTGTGTTTGATCATGGCGCGCTCGATCTGTTGATCGATGTTATGGGCGAAGAGCGGGTCATGTTCGGCACCGATTATCCGTTCCCGCTCGGTGAAATAAAAATGGGTGAGCTCATTCGAACTGCACCAAAATTAAATGACCAGACGAAAGAAAAATTGTTTGGTACAAATGCTGAGAACTGGCTGGCGACGGAATTAAGCGCACAATCAGCCGCCGACTAAATAATAATTTTGTGAAAGAAGAAAATGCAGTTTGAGATTCCCCGCACCCTCTATGCCGAAGAACATGAAATTTTTCGCGATACCGTTGCACGTTTTCTAAAAGAGGAGGTCCTGCCGGAATATGAGAAATGGGAAGATGCCGGCCGGACACCCCGGGATATCTGGTTGCGGGCCGGTGAAGTTGGGCTCTTGGGCACCAGCACCTCAGAAGATTATGGCGGCATCGGCGGTGATTTCCTTTTTGACTCTATCGTCA
>JABIIH010000289.1 GCA_018649245.1 Rhodospirillaceae bacterium
CGTCGCCCGCCGTATCAACCATTCCCTCGGCCAGCCGTTCAATCTCGCGGGCCGGGAAATCGTTTCTAACGCCAGTATCGGCATCGCTTTTAGCTCGCTCGGTTATGGTCATCCTGAAGAAATGGTCCGAGATGCCGATATTGCGATGTACCAGGCAAAAACCGAAGGCCGGGCGCGCCACATTGTCTTCGAAAAAGGTATGCATGTTAGAGCGGTTACCCAGATGGAAATGGAAACCAATCTCCGGCAAGCTATCGAAAAGGAACAATTCAGCCTCGCCTTTCAGCCGGTTGTCGATATTTTGACTGAAAAATTAACGGGGTTTGAGGCTCTTATCCGCTGGAAACATCCCAAGATTGGCTTTATTCCGCCTGGAGACTTCATTCCGATTGCCGAAGAAACCAAACTCATTGTGCCGATTGGCCGCTGGGTAGTTTTGGAAGCCTGCCAACAAATGAAAAAATGGCGCACCAAATATCCCGATCTCGACCTGACGGTCAGTGTAAATATTTCGCCAGCACAGTTCAGCGATATTCACTTAATCGATGACTTTAAGAATTTTCTTGAGAAGACCGAGCTTGAAGGAAAATACTTAAAAGTGGAAATCACTGAAAGCGCGATTATGGAAAATCCCCACGAAGTTACTCAGCGTCTTAAGGAGCTTCGTAAACTAGGTATTCAGTTACACATTGATGATTTTGGTACCGGCTATTCTTCGTTGAGCCATCTTCACAAATTCCCCATTGATGCCTTGAAAATCGACCGTTCCTTTGTCATATCGATGGGCGCTTCTCAAGACAGTATGGAGATCGTTCGCACAATTATCGCGCTTGCCCATAATTTAAACCTTCACACTGTTGCTGAAGGCGTTGAATCCAAAACAGATCTTGAGCAACTTAAAAAACTCGATTGTGACTTTGCGCAAGGCTATTATTTCTCTAAACCTCTTAGCTTGAAAGATGCGACGGCTTATATTGTCAAACAACGAAAGCCAGCGCGAAAATCAAAAAGCAAAAATAATAAAAAGAAAAATAAGAAGTAATGAGTCCCGACTCTACGCTAGAGATGCCAGATTATTCACGCCTTACACCCTTAGCTTGGGGAATATTATGGGCTGTCCTTGTGACTGCGGCAATATCCCTTCGCCCACTTATGCCCGTCGACGAGACCCGCTATGTGACGGTAGCCTGGGAAATGTGGCTGCGCGGCGATTATTTGGTGCCCCATCTAAATGGCGCAACCTACAGCCATAAACCGCCCTTACTGTTCTGGCTGATTAACGCAGGCTGGGGAGTATTTGGCGTCAACGAATGGTGGCCGAGGCTTGTTGCGCCCCTGTTTGGTCTTGCCAGCTTAAGCTTAAGCGCCCTCACCTGCCGCCGTTTGTGGCCCGATAGCCAGGCTTATTTGATCGTGCCAATCCTGCTATTGGGTACATTTTATTGGGGCATCTACACCACCCTGACGATGTTCGATTTGATAATCGCGCTTTGGACCCTGGTTGGCATCAATGGCTTAATCGATGTCTGGCAGGGGCGGCGAATGAGGGGCTGGCTGTTGTTTGCCGTCGCTATCGGATTTGGTGTGCTCAGCAAAGGTCCGGTTATATTGGTCTATTTATTACCGACAGCATTATTGGCGCCTTATTGGGCCGTTGCTGCCACCCGACCAAATTGGCCGGCTTGGTATGTCGGCTTGATTGTCAGCGTTCTACTCGGCGCCGGCATCGCTCTTGCCTGGGCAATTCCAGCCGGGTTTGCTGGTGGTGAAGAATATCGCAACGCTATTTTTTGGGGACAGTCCGCCGGACGAATGGTGAAATCCTTTGCCCATCGCGAGCCATTTTGGTGGTATCTGGCTATCTTGCCGGGGCTTTTGCTGCCGTGGCTGATATGGCCAAGCCTGCTTAAAAAATTGTGGCAGAACTTCCGCGACCGCAGCCAAAGTGAAGCTGATCCGGGCCTCCGCTTGAGCCTCGTCTGGGCCGTCGCAACGATCTTGATCCTTTCCGCCATCAGCGGCAAACGTCCCCATTATTTACTGCCGATGTTTCCGGCGCTGGCAATCTGTGGGGCGGTTCTCGTTGCGAGCATTGCTAAAGGGGACTTCCTGCGAGGCCGCTGGGATATGGTGCCGCCCACTTTGTTTCTAATTATCCTCGGTGCCGCTGCTGGGTTCGCCCCTGAAATTGGTGCCGCCGTCAACCGTCCAGAATTAACCGCCGAAATCGAACGCTTATGGGCCCTCCCCCTTGTTGCGCTGGCCATTTTTCTAGTTCTTAAGCCGCCACAGAGCGGCTACCCAAGGCTCTTTGCCATTGCCGCCACCAGTGCGATTTTTATTATCTCAATCCAAGCGGTGTTACAGCCGGTCCTCAATACAGGATATGATCTTCGACCGACCGCAAAGTATCTCGCCAAAGCCCAACAACAGGGCTACGTCATCGCTCATTTCGGCAAATATCATGGGCAGTTTCAATTTTTAGGGCGCCTGGAAAAGCCCATAATTATTACCGGCGACGGCGAAGTTATCAAATGGCTGGCCAATAGGCCGCAGGCTAAAATTATTTCGGTCCATACGAAATTGGATGGCAACGGTCCAAAACCGGATTTTGTGCAAAAGTACCGCCGCAAGTATTTAGCTGTTTGGGACCGCGCCACGGTGCTTGCTCACCCAACTGCCCCGCATAGAAACTAGCTTAATCCGCCGCTGTTAAATCTTCTAATACGCGCCGGGCTATCGGCAGGGTTATGCCTTTGTTTTCTGCCAAGGCGGTTTTATCCGCTGCTTCGACAAATCGTCTAGCTGCATCAAGCGAGCGCTCCATACGTTTAGCAACATAGTCAATTACCCCGGTCTCCACCCGAATTTGACGATCAGAGAACAGCTTGACCATCACAGCTTTAATCAAATCATCTTCCGGTAAGCCTATTTCAACGGCTGGTGAGGCCTTCAAGCGTGAGGCAAGATCAGCCAGCTTTACCGGCCAATCCATTGGTGGGCGTTCGGCCGTGATTAACATATGCCCCTCACGCGAGGCCAGATCATTGAAGATGTGAAACAAGGCTTCTTCATCAAATCCAGTGTCGCCATCATCGGCAACGAGATTTTTTGACGAGGATAGAATACTCGGCAAGCCAGCATCATCAATGCCAGCCGAGGTCACTGCAAGCGCGCCGCTTTTGGCCATAAAGACATGACTGAGATGTGATTTCCCGCAGCCGGGCGGGCCATAGATAACAACAAACGGTGACGGCCAGTCCGGCCACTTATCGAGCCAGGCAACAGCCTCCCGATTGCAAGGAGCAACCAGAAAATCATCGCCGCTTAATGACGGGCGGTGATCAAATTCAAACGGCAGTTGTTCAGCTGAATTCAAGATGAACCATCATCATTTGAAATACTGCCATTGCCCGAATAAAGCGGGCTGGCAAGATATTGGCTCAAGAAAAACCGGACCAGCACACCAATGGTGGCAGCTACCGGCACGGCCAAAAGCACCCCGGTAAAGCCAACTGTCGCGCCCCCAACCATTAAGGCAAAAATTATCCAAACCGCATGGAGACCAACTTTATCGCCGACCAGTTTTGGCGTCAGGAACATCGATTCAATCAACTGGCCGGCACCAAAGACGACCAGCACCAGGACAATCGGAACCACATCACCAAACTGAGCGATGGCGATTGCCAGGGCCGTGGCCATACCGACCAGCATGCCAAAATATGGAATAAAGGAGATCAATCCCGTCGTGATGCCGACCACCAGACCAAAATCCAGCCCAACAATCGTCAGGCCAATGCCGTAAAAGACCGCCAGGAATAAACAAACTGTGCCTTGGCCACGCACAAAGCCAGCGATGGTCACGTCAATATCTTTAATAACATTCCGGATCGTCGGCGCATACTCGCGCGGCAGCCAGCTATCGACTTTGGCGACAATTTTGTCCCAATCTCTAAGCAGGTAAAAACTCACCACGGGTGTTATCAGCAGGAGAGAAAGCGCATTAAATAAAGCCAGCCCACCCTGCCAGATACCACCTAACAGTGATCCCAGCCACTTGACGATTGTGGTGCCATAGGATTTCGACGCTTCGGATAATTCCTGCAGTTTTTCAGATGGGATACGCTCAGACAGGGTTTCCTTGAGCGGTGCCAGCCAGGCTTCAAAATTCTCAATTAGCGATGGCACCTTTTGGGCAAAACCTATTATTTGCCCTTGGATAAGCGGAAAGATCAATATCAGCAAGGCGATTACGGCAACAAAAAAGGACGCCGTGATGATGACAGTCGAAAGAGTTCGGGACAGCCCCCAATCCTCCAATTTATCGGCCAGTGGATCGAGAAAATAGGCAATCGCCATGCCGGCAACAAAAGGCAGCAGCACGCCACTGACAAAAACAATCAGAGCAATGGCGATTACCAGAACCGCCAACCAAATCCAGAACTGTCGCTCCTTTGTCACTCTGTTATTATTCCCACTTTATTCTCCGGGCTCCATGGTGGCCGCACGCATGCCCCAGATGCCAACATAAGCAGCACCTGACATGACCGTCGTTACCGCGACAATATAAACCAGTGTCGCAATAATTTCGCCATCGGCAATGTTGTATCCGGTCAATCCCAACACCAGCGTCGCTAAAGCGAACTGAGCGGTGGTATTTACTTTACTGATTAGCAGCGGCTGCATGGTGAGGTCATGATGGATAACATGATATAAAATAGCACCACACAGAATAAGTGCATCTCTGAACACCACCAGTAAAACCAACCAGGACTCGATATACCCGGCTTGGCCTAAGGTGACAAAAACGCTGACCAATAATGCCTTATCGGCAATCGGGTCGAGATAAGCGCCGAGCTCGGTTTGCAGGTTAAAGCGTTTGGCAATAAAGCCATCCACTGCATCACTTATACCTGCAAAAACAAAAACCCAGAAGGCCAACAGCATTTGGCCATTAAGGATGAGCCAGACGGTTAGCGGCACGCAGATCAATCGCGCCAAACTAATTAAGTTTGGAATATTTAGTTTAATATCTTCTTTTTTACTCATTTCCCCCCGCGACCATCTTTACTACCTTCTATTTTACCCGATTTCACCCGCGCTTGAAGTTTTACGATCCAGCTGCCCTCGTCTTCTGTCAGTACCATATCTGCTTGAGCTAAAGCTAATTTTAATTGCTCCGCTTCGCCAATAAAATGGATATTAAGCCGCACTTCAGTGCGCGACAATAGTACCAGTTCTGCATTTTCAATAACAGCAACCCGCGACAAACGGCGTTTTGCATCGACCCATTGCTTGAGACTGTTGATGGGCAAGGTAACCGCGACCACACCAGCGCGTTCAAACTCAAGCAAATTTTCGGCTTTCCATTGATCTTCGATGCGGGCACTGATTTCAATAGCAGCGCGCTTTAACAAAGCATCGATACCCTCATCCTGCCGCGCCGAAATCTCAGTTGAGAAAGCTTGGCGATTTTCAATATCGCCGTACCGAAACATACTAATTTTCAGCACCGGTTTGCCACGGGAAGTCGAACTAAGAGTCGCCAGCACCACCACTGACGTCGCCACGCGGTATCTTTTAGCAAGCGCCGCCAGCCGTTGCTCATCTCCTTTAACCGCGAGCTCGGCCCCGATTATCGCAATATCGGTGAGATCACCACTGGCAAAGATCATCGGCACCAGCCCATCTATATTAGATTTTTTGTCACCTTTTGACCGATCTGCCCAAGCCTGCCGCCAGGGATTGGGATCATCCCACAGCGAGACCGCGCCGGCGACCTGATAGACCGGCAGTACCAAAATGGGTTTGCTCCGGGTTTCGGCGAATTGAACGTCACTATCGCGCAATAGGAAACGAATATCGCGTGGCTTAAACCGGTAGGTCAGCTTGGCAAGATAACGCACGGCTGAGTTTTTTTCGTCGGCAACGCCAAAATCCTGGATATAGCCAGAAATTTCCTTGGCTTCAAGAACCGGCAGGCGTTGATGATCGATTCGCATGGTCAGGCGTTTCAGCAGCAATTCAAAGGAGCGTTTTTCACCATTGGCGAGTGCTTGCTTACGGGCTGCCGATGCTGTCTTGGCCGTTACATCAACCTGAATATTAGCGACCGTGAAAACATCCAGCGATTGTGCACTCACCACGGAACTCATGCTGAGTATAGAATAAAGCGCCAATATCAGCCTTCTGAACGACCACAAGGACAAGCCAGCGTCGGCAAAATCTGCCGCCACCCCACTCGTTTTTGCGTTCCATCGCCAACACCTTCGAAGAAGGAGTGGAACTCCGCATTGGATCATTGCAAACCGCCCCGGATAAAGTATGTTCTAGCCGTTCTTATTTCGCTAATTTAGCACGTTAGACGCTTGGTAAAAGCGTTTTGGGGCAAAAGGGGTTATCAAGATTTCATCAACCAGTAACAACGACGAGACCAAAAACGGCCTTTCCTATAAAGATGCCGGGGTTGATATCGATGCCGGCGAGGCTCTGGTCGAGGCAATTAAGCCTCTCGCCAAGTCAACCGACCGGCCCGGTGTGGCGGGAAGTCTCGGCGGTTTTGGCGGCTTGTTTGATCTCAAAGCTGCCGGATTTACAGACCCGGTCTTAATTGCGGCTACGGATGGAGTCGGCACCAAGCTAAAAATAGCGCACGAGGTGGGTATTCACGACACTGTCGGTGTCGATCTCGTCGCCATGTGCGTCAATGATCTGGTCGTGCAAGGTGCTGAGCCGCTTTTTTTCCTGGATTACTTTGCCACCGGCAAACTTGATACCGAAGCCGCTGCCGAGGTCGTCAAGGGTATCGCCAAAGGTTGCCGGCAATCAGGCTCGGCCTTGATCGGCGGCGAGACAGCGGAAATGCCGGGCATGTATGCGCCCGGTGATTATGATCTCGCGGGCTTTAGCGTCGGGGCTGCCGAACGAGGCAGGCTGCTGCCGAGCAATGACATTGAGGCCCACGATGTTGTTCTGGGTCTGGCTTCCAATGGTCTGCATTCAAATGGCTTCTCCTTGGTGCGGAAAGTCGTCGAAGTCGAAGGCCTTAAATTCGATGCGCCTGCCCCTTTTGATGCCTCGCGCTCGCTCGGTGAGGCCTTGCTTGAACCAACGCGCATTTACGTCAAAAGCTGCCTGGCGGCGATAAAGTCTGGCAACGTTAAAGCCTTGGCCCACATCACCGGTGGTGGCTTGATTGAAAACATTCCACGCGTCTTAGCCGGCAATCTCAGTGTTGATCTATACGCCAAGTCCTGGGATTTACCGCCGGTGTTTTCGTGGCTTGCCAAAGCCGGTGGCATTGCGCGCCCTGAAATGGCCCGAACATTTAACTGCGGTATCGGCATGGTGTTGATCGCCTCGCCGGATCATGCGGCTGATATTCAGGCAGTCCTCCAAGAACACGGCGAGACCGTGACGCCGATTGGTGAAGTCGTCGAACGATCTGAAGGTGAAACAGTTGTCGTCCACGATATTGAGGATGCCTGGAAAGTATGAGTGCCAAACTTAAGCTCGGTGTGTTAATTTCGGGGCGCGGCAGCAATCTGCAATCGCTGATCGACGCCACGCA
>JABIIH010000241.1 GCA_018649245.1 Rhodospirillaceae bacterium
CGCTGAGCCCGGCCAATGGCTTTGCCGATCCTCCCAGCAGTGCGGGTTATGAACCTGCTTACGTTGAAAAATACCGTGCTGCCCAGCGCGCCCGGGTGGAGCGTCTTGACGCCATCGCTCACGAGCTGATCGACACGAGAATGACTGCTCGCAAACGTTTCAAAGAGAGTGATGCTGATGATGATCGCCGTATTGGTGCCCACACACCGGTGATGACGATTTGGCGTACTGCTGCCGATCTCCGCTATTTCGATCTCAGCCTCGATCCTTCAGACAGAAAATATGGCTCGGTCTGGGGCCAGGATCCGTACCAGTCGAATTACGGTAATGTCGGCTTCGCGCGCTTTTGCTCGCCGGAAAGTTGGCTCTCGACTTGGTCCGGTCTATCGTCGAAAGCAGAGATGGCGAAAACCGCGCCTTCTGTGGAACAGCCGTCGATTGTGATATCCTACACTGGTGATAACACGGTCTATCCCTCAGACAGCGCGGCGATCTTTGAGGCGCTGGGATCATCTGATAAAGTTAAACACAGCGTGCGCGGTGATCATCACGGTCATGCTCTGGCCGAAGGTGAGGAGCCAGGACGCATAGAAGTTGGCAGATTACTGACCGAGTGGTTGGCAGCAAGATTTCCGGCAGAGAAGGAATAAAAAAGATGTTAGATAAAACTAAGCCAGTATTACACGGCGTCCATCACACCGCCTTTCCAACCTGGAAGCCGAAGGAGACCGTTGAATTTTACCGCGATGTACTGGGCCTGCCGGTGCTGCACGCCATCACCGCCAAGGGTTGGGGCCGGGAAGCTCATCCGGATTTTCTGCATTTCTTTTTTGATGCCGGCAATGGCGCGGCGATTGCCTTCTTTTATTATATTGGCACCGAGCCAATGAAAGAGCTGGCCGGTCCCCGGGGCTATCTCGGTATGGCGCGGCATACGTCGTGGCGGGTCGAAAGCGATGAAGAAATTGTGGCTTGGAGAGAGCGTCTGGTCGCCAAAGGTGTTGTTATCAGTGAAGAAGTTCAACACGAAGTCATCAAGTCGCTCTATTTCCGTGATCCCAATGGCTATCCGCTGGAAATCTCCTTGACCACAAGGGCTTTGGGTGAAGCGGATGCCGCAGATGCGGCGCTAACGCTAGACGCCATGATCGAAACTTTTGTCGATGGCGATGATCCTCAGAGCAAAACCATCGAGGATATGTGGCGGCTCAAAGGTGAGAAGGTGAGGGAGCTCGCCTAATGGCCGTACTTTATGTCCTTGATGTCCCGGAATTCCAGCCTTTGGTGAACTATGCCGAGGGCGCGCCCGATCTAGCCGTTTCCCAACACGGCGCTTATCACAAAATCGAAGCGGCTGGTGAACTTACTATCTTGCGCGAGCCCACCGGTATGGATGCGGCAATTTGGTTCGGCGGTCTCGTCGGCGGCTATGAAGGCGAGGTCAAAGAGTTCAGTGAGGATGTGCTCAGGATAGGATGAGTAGAACATTTTCCTGTGGATAAGCTCATTTTAGATGATGACAGGAGCAGGAGAATCGTGGAACTCTCTTGAGTATGTCACACGCTGAATTTGTTCATCTCCGGGTCCACTCTGCTTATTCATTGTTGGAAGGCGCTCTAAAGGTCAAAGACCTTGTCCAGCGTACCAAAGACCTCAACATGCCGGCAGTGGCCATCACCGATACCGGCAATTTATTTGGTGCCTTGGAGTTTTCCGAGACTTGCCGAAAAGAGGGCATCCAGCCGATCATTGGCGGCCAGCTTGATGTCACACCCTACCGGCTAAGTGGTGATGACGAAAACAGAATGGCCAACAAAAACGCCAGTATTTTGCAGGAGCCGGATCAAATTGTGCTGCTGGCGCAAAACGAAGCCGGCTATCGCAATATTCTTAAACTCGTCAGTCAATATCACCTGGCCCCGGATGGGGAAGGCGAGCCGCGTATTTCCGTTGATGATCTGGCCGCACACAACGAAGGTGTGATTGCCTTTACAGGCGGCTCTAAAGGTGGTGTCGGGCGCTTGCTTGCCGAGGGGCAAAATGATGCCGCAGAAGAACTGCTGACGCGGCTCAAGGAAATTTTTGTTGATCGACTTTATGTCGAAATCCAGCGTCATAATTTGCCGGTTGAGATTAAGATTGAAGCTGCGCTGATCGACCTCGCCTATAAACATAATCTGCCACTGATCGCGACCAATGAATGTTTTTTCGATACCGAAGACAAATACGAGGCCCATGATGCGTTGATCTGTATCGCTGCCGGCGCCTATGTCGATCAGTCGGGCCGGCGGCGTCTCACGGTTGATCACCGCTTTAAATCGCCGCAGGAAATGCGCGCCTTGTTTGCTGATCTTCCGGAAGCTGTCGATAACACGCTGGTTGTCGCCGAGCGCTGCGCCGTGATGTCGGAGCCTCATGATCCACTACTGCCGGCGGCGCCTAAAGAAATTGAGAATGAAGGAAAGTCAGATGCTGAGGTTTTGGCTGAGCTGGCAAAAGCAGGACTGGACGAGCGTCTCGAAGTTCAGGTCTATCAGGATGAAATGGACACGGCGGCGAAAGAAATTGCTGCCCGGCCTTACGTCGAGCGAATGGAGTATGAGCTCGAGGTTATCACCGAGATGGGTTTTCCAGGCTATTTCCTGATCGTCGCCGACTTTATCAAATGGTCGAAACAACAGGAAATTCCGGTCGGACCAGGCCGTGGTTCGGGAGCGGGCTCGGTGGTGGCCTGGGCGCTGACAATCACGGATCTGGACCCGCTGCGTTTTGGTCTGCTGTTTGAACGCTTCCTGAACCCGGAACGCGTATCCATGCCGGACTTTGACATCGACTTTTGTCAGGACCGGCGAGATGAGGTTATCCACTATGTGCAGGATAAATACGGCGATGACCGAGTGGCGCAGATCATAACTTTTGGTACGCTGCAACCACGTGCGGCGTTGCGTGATGTTGGCCGCGTATTGCAAATGCCCTATCCGCAAGTCGACCGTATTTGCAAGCTGGTGCCGAATAATCCTGCCGCCCCGGTAACACTTCAGCAAGCGATCGATGGTGAGCCGGCGCTGCAAGAAGAGATTAAATCTGACAATCGGGTCGCGAAACTAGTCGATATCGCCAAGCGCCTTGAAGGGCTCTACCGCCATGCCTCGACCCACGCTGCCGGCGTGGTGATTGGCGACCGGCCTTTGGATGAACTGGTACCGCTTTATCGTGATCCACGCTCGGATATGCCGGTGACGCAATTCTCGATGAAATGGGTTGAGCCCGCTGGTCTGGTGAAATTTGATTTCTTAGGCCTCAAAACGCTGACGGTATTGGCCAAAGCACTTGATCATTTGAAAGCGCGCAACATTGAAATTGATATCGACAATTTGCCGTTTGATGATCCGGCGACGTTCGAGATGCTCGGCAAAGGCGACACCACTGGCGTCTTCCAATTGGAGAGTTCCGGTATGCGCGATATCTTGCGCAATATGAAGCCCGATAGTTTCGAAGACATCATCGCTATTGTGGCGCTCTACCGGCCGGGTCCGATGGATAATATTCCAAGCTATATCCGCCGCAAACATGGCGAGGAAGCGCCGGATTATCTTTATCCCAATCTTGAGCCAATCCTCAAAGAAACCTACGGCATCATGATCTACCAAGAGCAGGTTATGCAGATTGCTCAAGAATTGGCGGGCTATTCACTCGGTGGTGCTGATCTGTTGCGGCGCGCCATGGGTAAGAAAATCAAAGCGGAAATGGATGCGCAGCGGAAAAACTTTGTCGAAGGCTCGGTGGCCAAAAGTGTGCCGGAACAAAAAGCCTCCGACATTTTTGACCAAGTGGCGAAGTTCGCCGGCTACGGTTTCAACAAATCTCATGCCGCCGCTTATGCGCTGGTTGCCTATCAGACGGCGTATCTGAAAGCCAACTACCCGGTAGAGTTTATGGCGGCTTCGATGACGCTTGATATGCAGAACACCGATAAGCTTTATACCTTTAAACAGGAGCTCGAACGCCTGAATATCGACTTGTTACCACCAAATATCAACAAATCCGGCGTGACCTTTACGGTCGAAGAAACGGCGGAAGGTGGAGCCGTCCGCTATGCTTTGGCGGCGATCAAAAATGTCGGCGAAGGGGCGATGCAGACGGTCATCAATGATCGGGATGTTAATGGCGATTATCAAGATGTCAGCGATCTGGCTAACCGGCTAGATACAAAATCGATCAATAAGCGCCAGGTAGAAAACCTGATCAGGTCGGGCGCAATGGATGTGCTTAATCCTAACCGCAAACAAATGCTGGAAGGGGTGGCCGCAATCGTCAGTCACGCCGGCGCTGCTCAACAAGAGCGGGAAAGCGATCAGATTGGCTTGTTTGGTGCTGAGGAAAGCGTTGTCGCCAATATTTCCTTACCGGAAATATCAGACTGGCTGGAAACCGACCGGCTGAAAGAAGAGTTCGACGCCATCGGTTTTTATCTCTCGGCCCATCCGTTGGACAGCTATGGCAAGGCTTTAGAACGGCTTAAAATCTCTTCCTATGCACAACTTGAGGCAGCTAATGCATCCGGGCCGGTTAAACTTGCCGGCATGGTGATTTCCAAAAAAGAACGCATTTCGGCCAAAGGAAATAAATATGCCTTTGTCCAGTTATCGGATGCTTCCGGTTCTTTCGAAGTTACGGTGTTCGCCGATGTTTTATCCGCCGCCCGTGAATTATTGGAAGCCGGCAACAAAGTGATTGTCAATGCCGCCGCCGACAATAAAGATCAGTTTAAACTGCTTGCCAACCGCATTGCCTCGCTGGATGAAGCGACCGCCAAAACCAGTGCCGGGCTCAAAATCTATGTCGATGACGCGGCGGCTCTTGGTTCAATCAAAGAAATTCTCGATCGGGAAGGGCGCGGCAAAGGCGATGTTATGCTGGTCTCTAGAATTGATATGCAGACCGAAGTGGAAACAAATCTGCCGGATAAATACGCGGTCTCACCCGCCATGGCGCAAGCCGTTAAAGCCATCCCTGGCATTGTTGAGGTGCGCGAAGTTTAGGGTTTCACCGCAATAGCTACCACCTGGAACATTGCTGGGTAAGCATCTGATAACTTAACGGTGTGTCAATTTGGCGGTTACGTGAGTTCATGCGTCTTTCGATTGGGGCTTTTATCCGGTTGAGGTTAGCTCCAAGAATTTTAAATGCGCGTTGACTTGCCTGCTTCGGTGTGGAGCCAAAGCCGGGTTGTAGATTGCGAATAATCCGCCATATCCGATCGTTAAATGTTTGCTCAAGCGTTTCGATGCCACTTTGAAATGTCGCAACATGTTCGTGTTCGTGGTCGACAACAGCCTTATATTGACAGGTGCCTCGCCGGTACTTACCGAGGATGTATACTTTCAATTTTTTCACCAGAATCTCTACATCAACAGATTGGATGCGCGCGCAATACCGATTGGACCCAAGGCGGGCGACTTGGGAGTTCATTTCGAAGCCAACGCTATGTTGGCTGGAGGTCAGACCTAGGGCCCGTTCGTTCGATTTTAAACGTGAGCTTTTGAATCTATTGGCCAAACGAGCCAGCTGCTGTTGATTTAAGGAAACATCATAATCAATAGGCCGAGACGTTGTCTTGACCGTAAACTCAATCTTTTTTTGTAGAACCGGGCAGGTGCTGCGTCGTTTTTGGGCATCAGCCGAAGAGTTTAAAATCAGCAAAAAAACCACAGCAGAGGCAGTGCCCAGAAACAATTTTGATAAATTAGTCATACGCTATTGAAGCATTCGATCAAAACATACTCAAATCACAATTTGGCGTCTGGAAAAAGGCCGCAGTTTTTCGCCTTTTGTTCTTGCAATCGCCGGCTAAAGCGCCTAAAACGCGCGCTTAAATCCACACACGGGCTTAGCGGTCGCGGCGCAAATTCGCTGAAGTATCGCTCCGGTGTTTCGAAAGGTTCGAAATAGCGTCCGTGGAGGTCTAACCGGAAAAGGGAAAGAAAACATGGCTTTGCCAACTTTTACCATGCGCCAAATGCTTGAATCTGGCGTTCATTTTGGTCACGTAACCCGCCGCTGGAATCCGAAGATGGACGAATACATCTTTGGTACTCGCCAAGGCATTCATATCTTAGATTTACAACAAACAGTGCCGATGATGTATCGGGCGATGCAGGCTGTCGGCGAAATTGTCGCTGGTGGTGGTCGCGTATTATGGGTTGGCACCAAGCGCCAAGCCAGTGAGCCGATATCAGAAGCAGCCAAACGCTGCGGCCAGTACTATGTTAATCATCGCTGGCTCGGTGGCATGATGACCAATTGGAAGACCATCTCGAATTCGATTAAGCGGCTCAAAACGTTGGAAGAACAGCTTTCAGAAGACAACGAAGAAGTTGCCGGTCTGACTAAGAAGGATCTGCTCAAACTTACCCGCGAACGCGATAAGCTGGACCGCTCCTTGGGCGGTATTAAAGATATGGGAGGTTTGCCGGATATCGTTTTTGTCATCGATACCAACAAAGAAGGCATTGCAGTAGCCGAAGCCAATAAACTCGGAATTCCGGTTGTTGGTGTTATTGATAGTAACTCCGATCCCAAAGGTATCGATTACCCCATCCCGGGCAACGATGATTCTATCCGTGCGATTAATTTCTACTGTGAAATGATTGCCGGTTCGGTGTTGTCTGGTATTCAGACCGAGATGGCTGCAAGTGGCAGCGATTTGGGTGAGCAAGAAGTCGCTCCCGATGAAGCACTGCCAACCGAAGCTCCCGCTGAGGAAACGCCTGCAGAAGAAGCACCAGCCGAAGCAGCACCAGCCGAAGCAGCACCGGAAGCGGCTGCAACTGAGGAAGCACCAGCCGAAGCGGCACCAGAAGCGGCTGCAACTGAGGTAGCTCCAGCAGAAGAGGCTGCACCTGAAGCTGCTGCTGAAACAGCGGCAGAAGAACCGGAGCAACCGGCAGCGTCTTAAGGCTGAGGGTCTCCATACAGATACGATTTTAAGATAGAGGTATATTATGGCAGAGATTACTGCTGCTTTGGTTAAAGAGCTGAGAGAATCAACCGGCGCCGGCATGATGGATTGCAAAAAAGCGCTGATGGAAAACGACGGTGACATGGAAGCATCGGTCGATTGGCTACGCTCGCAAGGCCTTGCGGCAGCGGCTAAAAAAGCCGGTCGGGCAGCGTCCGAAGGATTGGTCGGTGTCGCTACAAGTGGTGCCAAAGGAGCCGTTGTTGAGCTTAATGCTGAAACAGATTTCGTAGCACGCAATGAATCCTTCCAGGATTTTGCTGAATCACTGGTCCAAATTGCCTTAACTGGTGATGGTGACGTTGAAACTTTAAAAGCAGCTGATCATCCGTCGGGAGATAACGTTGCGGAACACCTAACTCAGCTTATTTCGACCATTGGCGAAAATATGGATTTGCGCCGCAGTGCCGTCCTGGAAGTCGAAAACGGTGTTGTGTCGAGCTACATGCATAATGCAATGAAGCCGGGTCTTGGAAAAATTGGTGTTTTGGTGGCACTTGAATCAACCGGAGATGCTGCAGCCTTGGACGCCTTAGGTAAGCAACTCGCCATGCATGTTGCCGCTGCTAGCCCGCTCGCTTTGACACGTGATGATGTTGATGCCGGCGATCTTGAGCGTGAAAGAAATATTCTGATGGAACAAGCCAGAGATTCTGGCAAGCCTGAAGAAATCATAGAGAAAATGGTCGAAGGACGGCTGCGTAAATATTACGAAGAAATTTGCCTGCTGGAACAAACCTATGTCATCGACACGGATAACAATGTCGAAAAGGCAGTTGAAGCGGCAGCTAAAGAAATTGGCGCCCCTGTCAGCATTAAAGGCTTTGTTCGATTCGCACTCGGTGAAGGTGTAGAGAAAAAAGAAGAGGACTTTGCTGCTGAAGTAGCAGCGGTTGCTGGCGGCTCTTAACAGTAAAACTTAAGGGATTTGCTGAAAAAAAATAAGATTTTCCTAGCAACCAGAACTATTCACACTTCTGCCATAGTTTGCCACGTTTTGCTGGTGTATGCTCTGTTGTAATTTGACCGTTACAGCGGGCCGCAACTGTGCCTAAAAATTGCCGTTAAAGGATTTTGATACTTCATGCCCACATCCCCGAAATATAAACGTGTTTTGTTGAAATTGTCCGGTGAAGGTTTAATGGGCGAGCTGGATTTCGGCTTTGAACCTGAGGCCATGGAGCGCATTGCTAATGAGGTCAAGGCCGTGTGTGAAATGGGCGTGCAAGTCTGTCTGGTGATTGGTGGCGGGAATATATTTCGAGGACTTAAAGGCGTCGCTTCTGGCTTGGAACGTTCAAGCGCCGATCATATGGGCATGTTGGCGACGGTGATGAATGCGCTGGGTGTACAATCTGTATTGGAAAAAATGGGCGTAGCAACCCGTGTTCTATCAGCTATCCCAATGACCACGGTTTGCGAGCCCTACATTCGCCGCCGCGCCATGCGCCACATGGAAAAAGGCCGGGTTGTCATTTTTGCCGCCGGCACCGGTAATCCTTATTTTACGACCGATACTGCGGCAGCTTTAAGGGCCGCTGAGATGAATTGTGATGCCTTGCTCAAAGGCACGCAAGTGGATGGTGTTTACAGCGATGATCCTAAATTAGTTGTAGATGCCGAGCGTTACGATAAACTATCTTACCGGGATGTTTTAACCCGTGATCTGAAAGTTATGGATGCGTCGGCAATTTCGCTATGCCGGGAAAACGATATTCCCATTATTGTTTTCTCTATTCATTCGACAGGCGCGTTTGCCGATGTTATGACGGGCAAAGGTAAGTCGACAATAATTGGTGAAGGGGAGGAATAAGTGGATTTTCAAGCGCAAAAAAAGGATATCCAGCGCCGTATGGAAGGCGCTTTAGAAGTGCTGCACCGCGAATTTGGTGGTTTGCGTACCGGGCGGGCCTCGACCAGTTTATTGGACCCCATCACCGTTGATGCCTATGGCCAGCAAATGCCGATGAACCAGGTTGGCACCGTCGGTGTTCCAGAGCCCCGCATGTTGACGGTGCAGGTTTGGGACAAAGGATTGGTTGCCAGTGTCGAAAAAGCTATTCGTGATTCTGACCTCGGCCTAAACCCTGCCTCGGATGGACAATTAGTGCGCATTCCAATTCCAGCGCTAAATGAGGAACGCCGGGCGGAAATAGCAAAAATAGCTGGCAAGTATGCCGAAGAAACGCGGGTTGCTGTCCGCAATGTTCGCCGTCACGCTATGGATGAACTTAAGAAAGCGGAGAAAGACGGAGATATTTCGAAAGACGAGCATCATGACTATGATGTTGAAACTCAAGAACTTACGGATGATTACGTCAAGAAAATTGACGAAGCCTTTCATAATAAAGAACAGGAAATCATGCAGGTCTAAACGGCCAAATTGTATATAATACGAGATCATGAAAGCTGAACCGATCCCAGATTACGGTGACTTAGTCGTCCCAACTCATATTGCTATTATTATGGATGGCAATGGACGTTGGGCCAAAGCGCGCGGCTTGCCGCGGGTAGCCGGGCATCAACGGGGAGCTGATTCAGTGCGCACAGCCATTGAAAGTGCGATTAAATATGGCGTGCGTTATTTAACGCTTTATAGTTTTTCCTCAGAAAATTGGAAACGGCCGGCGGATGAAGTTAGTGATTTAATGGGACTGCTCAGACGGTATCTGAGAAGCGAAATTGCCGAGTTACATAAAAATGGTGTTCGTTTAAGAGTGATTGGTGAGCGTTTTGATTTGAGTGCTGATATCGTCGATCTTATTGAGGAGTGCGAGAAACGAACCGCTGGTAATACACGTCTCGATTTGATCATAGCTCTTAGCTATGGCGGGCGCACTGAAATTGCAAATGCGGCGAAAGTGATTGCTGAGAAAACTAAAGCCGGCGAAATTACGCCTGACCAGATCGATGAAAACTTGCTTGAGAGTTATCTTGAGACATCAGGTATACCTGATCCGGATTTACTCATTCGCACCAGCGGCGAAAAAAGAATTAGTAATTTTCTGCTTTGGCAGTTGGCCTATGCCGAATTTATTTTTCTCGATACGTTGTGGCCAGATTTTACGCAAGAAGATTTTTATTCCGCAATTTCTGAATATGGCCGTCGGGAACGACGATTTGGCGCAACTGAATAAATGTTAGCAGCCTGGTTTTATTGACCCCATGTTAACTCGCATCCTTTCAGCTCTGGTTATGGCTCCGCTCGCACTAGCGGCGATGTGGTTTGGTTTTCCGTATTTTGAACTCATGGTAGGTGGCGTCGGTGTTTTGGCAGCCCTGGAATGGCAGCGGCTTATCCGCAGCAATGGACCACAACAGCGAAACATTTCTTGGCTGCTTTTCGGCCTGCTATACATTTTTGTGCCATGTCTGATTTTAGTCTGGCTGCGCGACATTGACGGCCAGGGCCGGCAAGTCGTTATCTGGTTGTTTGCAATTATTTGGGCAACCGATATTGGGGCCTATTTTTCTGGTAAGTCTATTGGTGGCCCGAAACTGGCGCCAACTATCAGCCCTAATAAAACCTGGGCCGGATTTTTTGGCGGCTTATTTTTTGCTGGTTTAATGGGATTTATTTTGAACAGCTACGCTGAGCCGTCATTTGATATGCTTGAGATATTTATCGCCTCTGTGGCCTTATCAATAGTCGGCCAATTAGGCGATCTATTGGAATCTTGGGTTAAACGGACCTTTGAAGTAAAGGATTCTGGTTCATTAATACCCGGTCATGGTGGTGTTTTAGACCGAATAGATGCTATTCTTCTGGCAATTCCCGTCGCTGGGATAATTGTCCTGATATATGATATTGGTGAAGTTCCATGGAAATGAAGGTTTCGCCCGACCTGACGAATGATAGTCGTGCAAAACGCCGGGTAAGCATTTTGGGCGCTACGGGTTCAATTGGCTGCAATACCTTGGATCTTGTCCGAAATCAGTCAGATCTTTTTACGATCGAAGCACTGACCGGGAATAAAAATGTCGATCTTCTTATTAGCCAGGCGAAGGAATTTAATCCCAAGTTAGCGGTTATCGGCGATGATGCATTATTTGGTGAGCTTAAAGATGGATTAAGTGGAACCGACATTGCTGCGGCTTCTGGCCAGACGGCGTTGTTAGAGGCTGCTGATGTAGATTCCGATATTGTGATAGCAGGCATCGTTGGCGTTGCTGGTTTAGCGCCAACATTAAAAGCAGCCCAAAGAGGTGCCATTGTCGCGCTCGCAAATAAAGAATGTTTGGTTTGTGCTGGCGATTTTTTCTTAGATGAAATAGAACGCAGCGGCGCAACTTTGTTGCCGATTGATTCAGAACATAATGCAATTTTTCAAGTGTTTGATTTCGAGCAATCGGAAAACGTTGATCATTTAACGTTGACGGCTTCGGGCGGTCCATTTCGCAATGCTTCATTAACCGAGATGTCCGCCGTGACACCAGAGCAAGCAGTGGCTCATCCGAATTGGGACATGGGTGCAAAAATCTCAGTAGATTCAGCCACCATGATGAATAAAGGGCTGGAACTCATCGAGGCTTTTTATCTGTTTCCAGTGGAAGAAAAGCAAATTGAAATTCTCATTCATCCGCAATCCGTAATTCATAGTATGGTGAGTTACAAAGATGGCTCTGTATTAGCTCAATTAGGCACGCCGGATATGCGTACGCCGATTTCCTATGCACTCGCATGGCCGGACCGGATGGAAACACCTGGCCGTCAACTAGATCTCGCCCAAATCGGCAAACTTACATTTGAGGCACCCGATTTAGAGCGCTTTCCGGCTCTAACATTAGCGCGAGACACCTTGAAAGCAGGCGGCTCTCTGCCTACTATATTAAATGCTGCCAACGAAGTCGCCGTCAGGTGTTTCCTGGAAGAAAGAATAGGCTTTCTTGATATCACGCGGGTGACGGCAGATGTTTTAGATAGGACGCCGAACAGTGAGCCAAACACGCTTGATGAAATTTGCCATTGCGACGAGGCTGCCCGAGTACTCGCCGAAGAAATGGTTAGCGCCCTGATATAGAAGTATCGAGCAAATTTTCGACAAATAAACGGATTAAAAAATGGAAATATTAAGCCTGTTTATGGCTAAGCTAAGTTTTATTTGGGAAATTGGTATTCCCTTCCTTGTTGCCTTGACCATATTGGTGTTCGTTCACGAACTTGGCCATTATGCGGTGGCGCGCTGGTGTAATGTAAAAATTGAGGTGTTTTCGATTGGCTTCGGCCCTGAATTAAAGGGCTGGGATGATCGTCACGGCACGCGCTGGAAATTAAGCGCAATTCCACTCGGTGGTTACGTCAAAATGTTTGGCGAAAGTGAAACCATCTTGGAAGGTGAGGGTGAGGATGAAAAAGAACGTCCAATGACCCCGGAAGAAGAAGCTGTTTCGTTTCATCACAAATCACTACCGCAACGTGCGGCCGTCGTCTTCGCGGGGCCGTTTATAAATTTTATTTTTGCTGTTTTGGCTTTTGCCGCTTTATTTATGACATTAGGTGTGCCCGAACCGGTTTCTGATAAACCATTAGCCGTTGTTGGTGCCGTATCACCAAATAGCGCCGCGGCTGCGGGCGGATTAAAAATGGGCGATCAGATTACCCGAATAGGTGATAGCAATGTTTCCTACTTTACTGATTTACAACGAATTATTGGCGCTAATCCTGAACAAAATCTGGTTTTGAAAATTGTCCGTGACGGTAAAAATCTAACCGTTGATATTAAGACCGGCTTTCGCAATGGAAAAAATGCCGCCGGCGAGACGATTAAAATTGGCTTGCTAGGCGTATCGGCGCATCCGGGTGAGGTGAAATATACGCGCCAAAATCCGGCAAAAGCGTTGTGGATGGGAGTTGAACGGACTTACATATTTACCGTTCGCATCTTGGAATACATCAGAGATATATTTGTCGGTAAACAATCGGCAGATGAACTGGGTGGAATACTCAGAATTGCGCAGATATCAGGGCAGGTCGCTGAATTGGGTGTTGCAAGTTTTGTTTCCTTTTTGGCCATTCTTTCCGTAAATTTAGGATTAATTAACCTCTTCCCTATACCGCTGTTAGACGGTGGTCATTTAGCGTTTTATATAATCGAGGCAATACGCGGGCGTCCTTTGGGGCCGAAAGCTCAAGAATATGGGTTTCGGCTCGGGTTGACGTTCGTTATTGCCTTATTTTTGTTTGTAACGTGGAATGATCTTGTGCATTTAAAGTTTTTCGAGTTTATTACGGGGCTTCTGACATAAGTCTTTGAATCTTTTGGGAATCTTTTAGGAATCTTTTAGGAATTATCTAGGAATCATTTGGAATTTCTCCAAGAATCGTATAGAACTCGATAATTCGATATTAGGGAGTTGTTACTTGTACTGGATTAGAATGTTTGCGTTAGGCGCAGCCATGATTGTGGCTGTTGCATTGCCTTTCGGGGCCGAAGCGCAGAAATCCAACATCGTCGAAGAAATCGTCGTTCAAGGTACGCACCGGATCGAGCAAAGTACTGTGCGATCATACCTCCTGTTACAGGAGGGAGACAGATTTGACGAGCGTCGGATCAATCAATCATTGAAGAGCCTTTTTGCAACCGGTCTATTTGCAGATGTCGCCATTACTCGCGAGGGTAAGGCTATGATTGTGAAGGTTGTTGAGAACCCGGTAATTAACCGGATCGCCTTTGAAGGCAACAAGCGTATTGAAGACGATATGTTGCGAAAGGAAGTTATCCTGCGCCCGCGGGTTGTTTTCACCCGCACTAAAGTTCAAGCCGATGTTAAACGGATAATGGATGTTTATCGCGTCAATGGACGTTTTGCTGCTTCGATCGTGCCAAAAATTATTCAGCTGCCGCAAAACCGGGCTGACTTAGTATTTGAGATTGATGAAGGACCGTTAACGACTGTTGAACGGATTAGCTTTGTTGGTAATAAATTTGAAAGCGACTCTGATCTACGGGAAGTTATCCGGACTAAAGAATCCATTTGGTATCGTTTTCTATCATCTGATGACACTTATGATCCTGATCGTCTGACCTTGGATCGCGAATTATTGCGCCGCCATTACCTGGCTGAAGGTTTTGCCGATTTCAGAGTGGAATCAGCGGTTGCGGAATTAACACCAGACGGCAAAGCATTTTTTATTACTTTTAGTGTAAACGAAGGCCAGCGTTACAAATTTGGTGCAATTGATGTTGCTGCTGGCTTGCGTGGCCTGGATGCTAAGAAGCTACGGGCGCTGGTTGAATTTGATACCGGCGATCAGTACGACAACACCAAAGTTGATGAGGCGATTGACAAAATTACCGATGCAATTGGTAATTTGGGTTATGCGTTCGTTGAAGTTAGGCCGCGTATCAATCGAAATCGCCGGGATAAAATTGTTAATTTAACATTTGATGTGAGAGAAGGTCCGCGCGTATTTGTCGAGCGGATCGATATTTCAGGTAATATTCGAACAGTTGATAAAGTAATTCGCCGGGAATTTCAGGTTGTTGAAGGTGATGCTTTTAATGCCGCTAAACTACGTCGTTCACGGCAACGCATTCGGGATTTGAACTTTTTTGATAAAGTTGAAATTGAACGTTTGCCCGGCAGTTCGCCTGATAAAACTATTGTTAAAGTGCAGGTCGAAGAAAAATCTACTGGTTCTTTGAGTTTCGGTGTGGGTTATTCGACTGACAATGGGCCACTTTTTGATCTTGGTGTAAGTGAGTCTAATCTGTTGGGCAAAGGTCAAAAGCTTGGTCTTAATCTTTCTATAGCCGCCGAGAAAAGCACAGTTAATATCTCTTTTACCGAACCATATTTCTTAGACCGAGATGTTGCTGCTGGATTTGATCTCTATCATTCCAATCAGGATTTGCAGGATACCCGGTCCTATGATTTTAAGAAAACGGGTTTGGGCTTGCGGGCAGGATTTCCCATTGCACCGTTTATCCGTCAAAATTGGCGATATACGATTGAGCAATCAGAAATAGAAAATGTCGCCAGCACGGCCTCCAGTCTTATTAAATCGCAAGAAGGAAAAAGATTTTTATCGGAGGTCGGTCATACGCTAACTTACGATAAAAGGGATAGCCGGCTTTCCCCGACCGAAGGTTTTGTTGTTAGGGTAACAAATGATTTGGCAGGTTTTGGCGGCAATATTCGCTACCTTCGTAATCGTCTAAACGCTGGTCAGTATTACGAAGTAATTGATGACTGGGTTCTTGCCGTAACCGGCGGTGTCGGCCATATTCTCGGGCTCGGCAAGGATGTTGAAATCGCAGATAGATTTTTCTTAGGCGGCGATTCTTTGCGCGGCTTCCAAACTGCCGGCGTTGGTCCGCGTGATAGGTTAACTAAAGATTCCTTGGGCGGTGAGTGGAAGTATAACGGTTCTGTTCAGGTGACTTTTCCGCTCGGTTTACCAACTGAATTTGGCGTTTCTGGCCGGCTATTTACTGATTTTGGTAGTATCGGCCAAGTTAGTCCATCCAATTCCAATATCCAGGATACCGGCAGTATCAGGGCAGCAGCCGGTGCCGGCTTAGGCTGGGTGTCGCCGTTTGGTCCGATTAATATGGACTTTGGTTTTCCAATTGTGAAAGAGAGCTTTGATCAAACGGAGCTATTTAGATTAAACTTCGGAACGAGGTTCTAACCAATGAACGTAAGTTTTAAATTTTTAATTTCTGTTTTGATTTTGTCGTTAACGTTGATCAGTGAAGGCAGCGCGCAAACCCCAAAATCTCGTGAAATAAAAATGGGCATTCTCGACATTCAGCGGGTTATGCAAAAATCATTGATGGCGAAAGATATTGCTCGTCAAATTGATACCAAGCGCCGGAAGTTCCGTGATGAAATCAAAAAAGAAGAAGAAGCTTTGCGTAAAGCGAATGATGAGCTTCAGAAACAGCGGGTAATCCTGTCACCAGAAGCTTTTGCTGAAGAGGCACGTAAATTCCGCGTAAAAACGACAACATTGCAAAAAAAGGTTCAGTTGCGAAATCAAGAATTTATTCAACTTCGCTCTGGCGCCAACCGTGCTTTACAAGCCGCCATTCAAAAAGCCTTAACCCAGATTACAAAACGTCATAGCTATAATTTGGTGTTGCGTTATTCGCCACAGGCTATACTCGTCCGGCCGGATTATCTCGATATATCGGATATTGTGTTAGAGCAGTTGAATAAGAATATTAAAAAATATCAAATTCCCTCCGCAGCTCCAAAAACTGGAAAGTAGGCGATGGCTGATCCCCGCTTTTTTAAGGTTGCGGGACCATTTAGTTTAGAACAATTAGCTGAAATTAGTGGTTCTGAAATCGGTGCTACAAGCCGGGAAGAGCAAATATTCTCGGATATTTTGCCGCTGGATTCCGCGACCCCAAACGATGTAAGCTTTATTGATAACCGCCGTTATGTTGAGGCTTTTAAAAGCACCAATGCGGGTGCTGTTGTAGTTCATCCGGAACTGGTTGGTCAAGCGCCTGAAAAAACGGCGCTTTTAATTACCGATAATCCCTATACAGGTTATGCCAAATTAACCCAGGCTTTCTACCCGCAAAACACGCCGCAGGAAGGGAGCGTAAATGCCCGCGCCATTGTCGATCCATCGGCGAAGCTTGGTAAAAATGTTTCAATAGATGCTGGTGCCGTAATCGAGGCAGAAGTTGAAATTGGAGATGACAGCCATATTGGCGCAAACGCCGTTATTGGAGGCGGCGTCTCAATCGGCAATAATTGCCAAATAGCCGCCAATACAACTTTGACCCATTGCCTCATTGGTAGTGAAGTAATAATTCATACTGGCGTCCGGATTGGCCAGGATGGTTTCGGATTTGCACCCGGCATGCCACGTCATACCAAAGTGCTTCAATTGGGCCGGGTCATAATTGGAGATGACGTTGAGATTGGTGCCAATACAACGATTGATCGCGGTGCTGGCCCGGACACGATTATTGGCAGTGGGACAAAAATAGATAATCTGGTTCAAATCGGCCATAATGTGCAAATTGGCGAAGGGTGTTTTATCGTCGCGCAAAATGGCCTGTCCGGAAGTACCGTAATCGGCAATTTTGTAGCGTTGGGCGGGCAAGTAGGGGTTGCCGGTCACCTGACAATTGGCGATGGTGCCCAAGTGGCGGCTAAAAGCGGCGTATCGACGGATGTTGCGCCAGGTACGACTGTTGCTGGCAATCCGGCGCAAAATGCGCGAGATCACTGGAAAGGGCTCGCTCTGCTGAAAAGATTGGTTAAGGAAAAAAGAGGTAAGTAATGGATAGTGAAGCGAAGACTACCGAAGACACCATCATCGATATTGAAAAAATTGTCGAGATGATCCCTCATCGGTACCCTTTCTTGATGATTGACCGGGTGACAGATCTGGTGCCGGAAGAAAGCGCTATCGGACATAAAAATGTGACCATCAATGAGCCGCATTTTCAAGGCCATTTTCCGGGCAAACCAATCATGCCTGGGGTGCTGATAATCGAGGCGATGGCACAGACTTCGGCCGTGCTTGTTGTTCATACATTAGGCGGTGATACTGAAGGTAAGCTGGTTTATTTTATGTCGGTTGAAAACGCCAAATTCCGGCGGCCGGTTCAACCAGGTGATGTGCTGAAAATTCACGTAAATACTAAGCAACACCGCAAAGCCGTTTGGAAATTTGATGGGGTCGCAAAAGTGGATGAGCAAACTGTAGCTGAAGCCACGTTTACCGCGATGATTATGGACGAATGAGTAAAATTCATGAAACAGCCATTATCGAAGATGGCGCTAAAATCGGTCAGGAGGTTCAAATCGGGCCGTATTGTTGCATCGGCAGTGAAGTGACGCTGGCCGATGGTGTTAAGTTTGAGTCTCACGTTGTTGCTTCCGGTATAACGTCAATTGGCGAAGGTACCCACATTTTTCCCTTCGCCTCAATCGGCACACAACCCCAAGATCTAAAATATCAAGGCGAGCGTTCTCGCTTGGAGATCGGCGCTAATAATGTCATTCGGGAACATGTGACCATGAACCCAGGCACTGATGGCGGCGGCCTGGTGACCAAAGTCGGTGATAATTGCCTCTTTATGATGGCCTCGCATGTTGCCCATGACTGCCAAATTGGCGACAATGTTATCATGGTGAACAATGCGACCTTAGGCGGGCATGTAGAAATAGGCGAATTTGCTATTGTCGGCGGGCTTTCTGCCGTTCATCAGTTCGTCCGGATTGGCCGTCATGCGATGATTGGTGGCATGTCAGGTGTTGAGAATGATGTCATACCATATGGTTCCGTAGTCGGTAATCGGGCGCATCTTTCAGGATTAAATTTGGTTGGGCTCAAACGACGTGGATTTTCGCGTGATGTTATCCATGATCTGCGCCGAGCCTATCGCCTCTTATTTTCACTGGAAGGGACGCAGACGGAAAGATTAGCCGATGTCGCGGAACTTTTCTCCACTATCGAACCGGTCATGGAAATCCTTGATTTTATGAACGAAGATTCCAGTCGTGCAATTTGTCAGCCTTTATTAGAGGATGCAGCCTAAGCTCGGCATCATTGCCGGCGGAGGGAGTCTGCCGCAGCGGATAATTGATATCTGTCGTGCGTCGGGTCGAGAATTTTATGTAATCGCCATCGAAGGTCACGCACTGCCCCAGCAGCTTGTAGACACACCGCACAGCTGGATTAGAATTGGCGCTGCGGGAAGTGGCTTAAATATTCTCAAACAGCAGAATGTCAAAGAACTTGTGATGATTGGCGATGTCAAAATGCCATCGCTCAAAGATTTGCGCCCAGACCTGCGAACGGCAAAGTTCTTTGCTAAATTGGGCGTCCAGGCGCTGGGTGACAATAGTTTGCTGTCAGCTGCGGCAGCCGAACTTGAAGCAGAAGGCTTTAGGGTCGTTGGTGTTGATGAAATACTCAGTGATCTGTTGGCACCAGAAGGGATGCTTGGAAGTGTCTCCGCCGCCGAGTTTGCCGAAGATATTATACTCGGCATTAATGCTGCCCGTGATTTAGGGCGTCGAGACGTCGGGCAGGCGGTAATTGCAAATTCCGGTCAAGTTATCGTTGAAGAAGATAGTGCCGGTACGGCCGATATGATTAACCGGAGCCGAGAGTGTTCACCTAATGGCGAAGGCGGCATTTTAGTTAAAATTAAAAAGCCCGGACAAGACCGGCGGATGGATTTGCCGACAATTGGTGCAGACACCGTTGAACAGGCACGGCAAGCGGGGCTAAAGGGTATCGTTATTCAAGCTGACGAGAGCATCGTTGTTGATCTTGAGGAAGTTGTTAAGGCAGCCAATAGTGCAGGTATTTTTATCGAAGCCGTTCGTTTGGCGGATGATAAGGCAACAAATGTTCCTGAAATCTATCTCATTGCTGGTGAGCCTTCAGGCGATCACTTGGGCGCCCGGTTAATGGCTGCTCTAAAATCCCAAACCGGTGATGAGGTTAGGTTTTCCGGCATCGGGGGGCCTGAGATGACAAAGCAGGGGCTCTCTAGCCTATTCCCGATGTCTGAGCTTACGGTTATGGGCCTGGCAGAGGTTCTACCCAGGTTACCGAAACTGTTGCGGCGGATTCGTGAGGCGGCCCGTCATATTCTTAACATCAAACCTGATGTCGTGGTTACCATTGACGCCCCGGATTTTTCCTTGCGGGTGGCTAAAAAAATTCAGGGCAAGTCGATCCCGCTGGTACATTACGTGGCGCCGTCAGTTTGGGCCTGGAAGCCGGGTAGAGCGAAAAAAATTGCGCCGATCCTTGATCACTTGATGACCTTGCTGCCTTTTGAGCCGCCTTATTTTGAGCGGGAAGGTCTTGCCAGTACCTTTGTCGGTCATTCTATACTTGAAAGTGATGCGGCAATGGGGGATGGCGCCGCATTTCGTTCTCGCCATAATATCGATCCAGTAGCAAAAGTGTTGACCGTTCTGCCTGGCAGTCGCCATAGCGAGGTTAAATTCCTGTTGCCGGCCATTTTTGATGCAATTAAACATCTAGATCATTCAAACTTACGAGTAATTCTGCCGACTGTTGAGACATTGGAAACAGAAATAAAACAGGCGATTACAATTTGGCCGGAGGAAATTTCTAAACTGGTGACGATTGTTACTGGCGAAGAGGCGAAAATTGATGCTTTTGCGGCTTCTGACGCCGCGATTGCCGCCTCAGGCACTGTTGCCCTTGAATTGGCTATGGCGCGGGTGCCTTACGTGACAATTTATAAATTTAACGCGTTAACCGCGGTCATTGCCCGCCGCCTGGTTAAAACGCCTTTTGTGAATATTATCAATGTACTGCTGGACCGAGAGGTAGTGCCGGAGCTTATCCAGGAAGATTGCCGGGGTGACGTAATTGCCCCACACATTACAAAGTTTTTATCGGGCGATGACAGTGCCAAACTTCAAGTTGCAAACTTCGAAGAAGCTATCGCCCGGCTGCAGGATGATGACCAGAAACCAAGTGAAAGAGCTGCCAAGGTCGTGCTTGAAGTCATTGTCCAACATGCAAAACTTAGCAAATAAACTAACTAGAAATAGAGGGAAAAATGAACGATTTATCTAGTAAATTCAGACTGTTACACACCATGATCCGGGTTCGGGATCTAGACAAATCAATTGATTTTTATACCCGCTTGTTGGGCATGAACGAATTGCGCCGGACGGATTTTGAAGGTGGCCGTTTTACCTTGGCCTTCGTCGGCTACGGTGATGAAGAAAGTAGTGCCGTTGTTGAACTAACCTACAATTGGGATCAGGCAGAGCCTTACGAACTTGGTGATGGCTTTGGCCATCTGGCGATTGCTGTACCGGATGCCTATGCAGTCTGTGAGGCAATGGAAAAAGAGGGTATCGATGTGCCACGCCCGGCGGGTCCAATGAAGCACGGCACGCGCGTCATCGCCTTTATTAAAGATCCAGACGGGTATATGATTGAGTTAGTGCAAAGAGACTGACCGTATTAGCGTTTTTTCAATTCCACATAGTCTCGAGTATCTGAACCGAGATAGAGCTGACGTGGCCGGCCGATTTTTTGTGTTGGATCTTCAATCATTTCATTCCATTGAGAAATCCAGCCAACCGTACGGGCTACGGCAAATAGCACGGTGAACATAGAAACCGGGATGCCGATAGCTTTAAAAATAATGCCTGAATAGAAATCGACATTAGGATAGAGTTTCCGCTCAACGAAATAATCGTCTTCCAGAGCAATACGTTCCAGTTCCATGGCCAGATCAAGCAGCGGCTCATCGGTAATACCCAACTCACCCAAAACCTCATGACAGGATTGCTGCATAACTTTGGCGCGAGGATCAAAGTTCTTATAAACCCGATGGCCAAAACCCATCAGACGGAACGGATCATCCTTATCCTTCGCCTTTTTAACGAATTCATTGATCTTGCTGACATCGCCAATTTGATTAAGCATGGTCAGTACAGCTTCGTTTGCGCCACCGTGAGCTGGACCCCACAGGGACGCAATGCCAGCGGCGATGCAGGCAAACGGGTTGGCGCCACTGGAGCCGGCCAGACGAACCGTCGAGGTCGAGGCGTTTTGCTCATGATCCGCATGGAGAATAAGAATTCGATCCATTGCTTTGGCGAGTGTTTCGCTGACTTCGTAATCTTCGGCCGGTGTGGCGAACATCATATGCAGGAAGTTTTCGGCAAAGCTGAGATCATTACGTGGCGGGATGAAGGGTTGGCCAACCGAATATTTAAAGGCCTGAGCAGCGATTGTCGGAACCTTGGCGATCAAGCGATAGGAGGACACCATACGATGATGGGGATCGTTAATATCAAGACTATCGTGGTAAAAAGCGGAAAGTGCGCCGACGACGCCGCACATGATAGCCATCGGGTGGGAATCGCGCCGGAAACCGTGGAAAAAGGAGTTAAATTGTTCATGCAGCATCGTGTGATGGGTAATATCATGAACAAATTTCGATTTTTCTTCGGTGTTTGGCAGTTCACCATATAGCAGCAGATAACAGGTCTCGAGATAGTCTGATTTTTCTGCTAATTGATCGATCGGATAACCGCGATACAGCAAAATACCTTCATCACCATCGATGTAGGTGATTTTAGACTCGCAGCTGCCGGTGGAGGTGAAACCGGGGTCATAGGTGAAGCAATCTGTATCGGCATAAAGACGTCTAACATCTATGACCTTGGGGCCGACGGAGCCTTCTAAAACAGGTAATTCCCAAGATTCTCCTGAAGCATTATCGGTCAGCGTAAAGGAGTTTGAGTTCTTGTCGTTCATGGTCTTTAACCCCCAAGGATTATTGATTGTTGGTTGCCGGTCGCGGGCGGAAATATGAATTTTTTTACCGGAATGTCAAGCTAGGCAGGTTAGAGTACCTACAAAAAAACGTCATCTAGCCGAGCCAAAGCCTCTTCTTTACCGAGTACTTCCATGACTTCAAAAATACCAGGAGAGGCGTGTGAGCCGCTCAATGCCGAGCGCAAAGGTTGGGCAATTTTACCTAAGCCGACTTCCTCTTTTTCAGCTACATCTCGCGCAATTTGATCAATTGAATCCTGCTCCCAAATCTCAATTTTTGCCAATTCGGTGCGTATTTTAGCCAACATATCGAGGCCATTTTGATCCAAATTTTTGGCTGCTTTTGGTGTGATTTTAATTGGCCTTTTGGCTGCATAAAAGACTGCATTTTCAGCGAGTTCTAAGATATTTTTAGCGCGATCCTTTAGGCTTTCCATACCCTGTTCAAGGCGGCTTTCCGCTTCTTCGGAAAGATTTCCATCTAGCAGTTTTGAAACTTCCGGCAGGATCAACTCAACCAATCGCTCGTTATCCGCTTGATTGATATAATGACTGTTTAAACTTGAGAGTTTATCCAGGTCAAAGCGGGCAGCACCCTTGCCGACAGCAGCTAAATCAAACCACTCAATCGCTTGCTCCTGACTGATAATTTCATCATCACCGTGGGACCAGCCGAGGCGCAATAAATAATTATTTAGTGCCTCGGGTAAGAAGCCCATATCGCGATAGGCCTCAACTCCAAGGGCGCCATGACGCTTCGAAAGTTTAGCGCCATCGCTGCCGTGAAGCAGCGGCATATGAGCAAAAATCGGTATTTCCCAATCGAGGGCATGGTAGATTTGAATTTGGCGGAAGGTGTTGGTCAAATGATCGTCACCTCGGACAACGTGAGTGATTCCCATATCATGATCATCGACGACAACGGCCAGCATATAGGTTGGTGTGCCGTCCGCCCGCAACAGGATCATATCGTCCATTTGATCATTATTAACCGTGACTTCACCTTGGATGGCATCGGATATGCTGGTTAGCCCATCCAATGTTGCTTTCAGCCGGACCACCGGATCAATACCGGCCGGGGCATCAGCTGGATCACGATCCCGCCAAGTGCCGTCATATAATCGAGTGCTGCCTGCCGCCCGCGCAGATTCACGCATTTCAGTTAGTTCATCCGGCGAGCAATAGCAATGATAAGCCTTACCATCCGCCAATAATTGGCGGGCAATCTCGGCATGATGGTCACGCCGTTCAAACTGCGAGTAGGCGTCGCCATCCCAGTCCAGACCAAGCCATTTCATACCACCATAAATGGCTGCAACAGCTTCATCGGTTGAACGTTTACGGTCGGTATCTTCAATGCGCAGTAAAAACTCACCGCCATGGTGTTTGGCGTAGAGCCAATTGAATAAGGCAGTGCGCGCGCCACCAATATGGAGAAAACCTGTAGGAGAGGGTGCAAAACGAGTAACGACTTTGGGCAAAACGGTTCAACCTATTGAAATTATTAGATAAATTATCAGAAGGCGGCCAGTTTAGCGGCTGCTTTCGGCTCTGTCACTCTGAAAACCAAGGCCTTAAGATTAGTCGACGGCCATAGGTATTAATGCTAGTAAATTAGCATGTCCCAACACTTAAAAATAATCATCAATCAATTCCTCGCTGACCGTGACCGCTGGGTGCTCTGGTTGCCGGTATTTGTAGGTCTTGGCGTGGGATCTTATTTCAGTCTCAATAGCGAGCCCCCAGCGTGGACTGGCATTCTCATCGTTTTAGCTGCCGGGCTCACGGTGTATTTCAGGCGACAAAATTTTATAGTGCTTTGTGGTGGCGTGGTGATAATTGCCATCGCCATTGGTTTTAGCGCGGCGCAATGGCGGACTTTGACGGTTGCCCATCCGGTACTGCAAAAACGCATCGGACCGACTACTATCAGCGGTCGTATTCTACAGGTTGAAAATTTTGAAAACGGACCGCGCATTACGCTTGAAAAAATCCACTTGGCGTTTTTAGCACCCTACGAGATGCCGCAACAGGCTCGCCTGAAATTACGTGGGAATCAGCCAGACTTTGCCCCCGGGCAGTGGATTAAAGTGCGGGGTGTGCTAACGCCTCCGCCGGCGCCCGTCATGCCCGGGAGTTTCGATTTTCAACGCCGTTTCTATTTTATGGAAATAGGCGCTACCGGTTTTGGTATGGGAAAGGCAACGATAATACAAAGGTCGGATACTGGAGCCTCTAATATTCCAATTTCAACTGCGGTCAATTTGTTTATTGCCGAGCTTCGCCATGAGATGGCCGAAAAAATACGCCGCGCCATTCCAGGGGCAATTGGCGGCGTCGCCGCAGCACTCATGACCGGTGATCGAAGTGGCATTCCGAAGTCGGTCCTGGAGGCTTTCCGGCAATCCGGCTTGGCGCATTTGCTGGCTATTTCAGGCTTACATATTGGCTTGGTGGCAGGGCTGCTTTTTGGTGGAATTCGGACCATTTTTGCGCTTATACCTGCCGTGGCGTTACGCCAGCCGATCAAGAAATGGGCAGCATTTTTGGCTATTTTAGGCGCTTTCGCCTATGCGGTTATGGCGGGGGCGACAGTGCCGACCCAGCGCGCTTTTTTAATGATTAGCCTGGTCTTAATGGCGGTTATCGTTGACCGCCAGGGTATCTCGTTGCGCCTGGTTGCCTGGGCGGCATTGGCAATTCTCCTGCTGCGGCCCGAGAGCTTGTTGGGTGCCAGCTTCCAACTTTCCTTTGCCGCTGTCATTGCGCTGATTGCTGCTTATGAATTTTTGAAGGAGCGAAATATCGAGCAGGATAGAACTGTCTGGTGGCGGCGACCGGTGCGCTATATCGCCGGCATTGCGTTGACGACAATCATTGCGACCGCTGCTACCTCACCTTTTGCAATTTACCATTTTAACCAATTGGCGCAGTTTGGTCTATTTGCCAATGTTCTTGCCGTCCCGGTAACCGCACTGTGGATTATGCCCTGGGCTATTGTGTCCTTTCTTTTGCTGCCACTCGGCTTGGCGGAATTTGGCTTGATCCCAATGGGCTGGGGCGTCGAGCTTATTATTACCATCGCCCAAACTATTGCGGGTTGGAAAGGTGCCGTTGTCATTGTTCCGGCGCTGCCGGTTTCAGCACTCGTGGCCGTTGGTATTGGTGGTTTATGGCTTTGTTTGTGGCGGCAAAAGTGGCGATTGGGTGGGGCCGGACTGGTGGTTTTAGGATTCAGTTCGGTATTTTTTGTTTCATCTCCGGATATTGTCGTTGAAGAACGCGGCAAGCTCTTTGCCGTTAAAGGATCTAGCGGAACATTACACCTGTCTTCCCAGCGTGTTTCAAAATTTGCCGGTGAAACCTGGTTGCGGCGGGTAGGGCAAAGTGATCAAACCCGGCAGAATTGGCCCAAACAAGGCTTTTCCCAGGATAAATCGCTGACCTGTGACCGGTTAGGCTGCATATTTTTGCAAAAAGGGCACAAAGTTGCCCTGATCACCGATTCTCAGGCTGTTCCGGAAGATTGCCAAAGCGCCGATATCGTTGTCAGTGCGGTGCCGGTGCCGTGGCACTGCCCTTCCGCCGAGCTGGTTATCGACTGGTTTGATTTGTGGCGCCATGGCGCGCATGCGATTTGGTTGCGGCAAGAAGGCGTCTTGGTCGAGAACGTCAACGGCAAAAGAGGACATAGACCTTGGGTCTTACGGCCGCGTGAAAAAGAAAAATAAACCAGGCTTAGTGATAGGAGCGGATCAAGCCGACGAGTTTACCCTGCACCTTAATCCGGTCGGGTCCAAATATCTGTGTTTCATAATCTTTGTTGGCCGGTTCCAAGGCAATGGTGTCGCCTTTTTTGCGAATGCGTTTGAGCGTCGCTTCGCTGTCATCTACCAAGGCGACGACAATAGTTCCGTTTTCAGCCGTATCGCATTTCTCAATGACCACGGTATCGCCATCGTAAATGCCGGCTTCAATCATGGAATCACCATCAATTTCAAGGGCATAGTGTTCGCCGCGGCCCATTAGACCAGGCGGTACACCAATAAAGCTGGTGGCATCACTGATGGCTTCAATGGGCGTGCCGGCAGCAATTCTACCCAATAGGGGCAACTCGGCAGCATCATTGGCCGCAGCCGGTTGAGCGTCGCCATTGCCAAAATCACCTTTAATGACATTCGGTGCATAAGTCGGTGCAGTAGAATTTTGCGCATTTTCAGGCAGCTTAATAACTTCCAAAGCACGAGCGCGATGGGGCAGGCGGCGGATAAATCCGCGCTCTTCCAAGCCGGTGATCAGGCGATGAATGCCTGATTTAGATTTCAGGTCGAGAGCGTCTTTCATTTCATCGAAGGAGGGGGAGACACCAGATTCGCGAAGACTGTGATCGATATACATAAGCAATTCATATTGTTTTTTAGTGAGCATATCTTAACTCCTGATTATAATTGCTCTGCACCAATTCAACTCTGTCGTTATTTGCGATTTTTTTGTCAAAATCACAATATAGCCGCCTTAGTTGTGCTACCTACTAAATGTAAAACAAAACCAAAACGTCTATACATGTTCTAGTTTGGTTCTTTTTTGAGGTCAAGAGGGAAAATTGCAAAAAGGGGAGTTTTTTTAGCTAAAGTGACATAAAAACGACTATCAGCCATCCAATCGAATGATTTCGACTCGCTCACCGGCTTTTATTGGCTCGGCAAAGGGCGCACGAATGACCAAACAGTCGGCTTCGGCGAATCGCGCCAGCATTGAGCTATCCTGACGGTCGAAAGGTGTTGCGGTGAGAGCGCCGTCACCACCAATCGTCAGCGTGGCGCGAATATAGTCCTGGCGTTTGTCATTTTCAGCCAAATCCAGCCCCAACACAGCGGTTTCAGTCACATGCGTGGTATCTTCGGCACCCAACATTTTACTGATGGCAGGGCGCAGAAAGAGGGCGGCAGTGACACCGGCTGAAACCGGATTGCCGGGAAGGCCCAGCATCGGGATACCGTTGATCTTGCCAAATATAAGTGGTTTTCCAGGGCGCATGGCCACCCGGCTAAAGGTAATATCAAGGCCTTCTTCACCCAGCACGGTTTTAACTAGATCATAGTCTCCAACCGAGGCGCCGCCGATTGTCACCAGCATATCGGTGCCGGTTATGGTCGCTAAAATTTCACGGAGAGAGTCCGGATCATCTTTGGCAATACCGAGATTAATCGGCACGCCGCCATTGGCTTGCACGAAAGCCGCCAGACCGATGCTGTTGGAGCTGATGATCTGATCGGGACCAAGCGGCTCACCTGGCATGACCAATTCATCGCCAGTTGAGAGAATTGCTACACGAGGCTGGCGAGTTACTTTCAACCACGGCACATTCATCGCCGCCGCCAGCGCCGTATTTCTGGAGTTCAGCTTGATGCCGGCTTTCAATAAGACATCGCCGGTTTTAAAATCGAGCCCGGCTGGTCGGATAAACTTGCCGGCAGGAGAGGCTTCTTTCATGGTGATTTGGTCGCCGTCGACATCGGTATCTTCCTGGATAACGATGGTATCCGCACCTTCGGGAACAGGTGCACCGGTAAATATTCGGGATGTCTGGCCGGCTTCTATTTTACCGTCAAAGCCGCTGCCAGCAGCAGATTCACCGATTTGCGTTAAGGTTGCCGGGACCTTGGCCACATCGGCGGCCCGCACGGCATAACCGTCCATCGCCGAGACATCTACCGGCGGCTGAGTGAGGTGTGAGGCGACATCGGCGGCCAGGATGCGGCCTTGCGCTTCACCCACACTGATATCTTCACTGCCTAATTGAGAGACGCCCGCGAGGACGTTTTTAAGCGCGTCATCAACCGCGATCATGCCTTCTGTTATTTCCGGCAAGGTATTCTCCTAAATATTTTAACTAGCTTTAAATTCACCCGACTTGCCGCCGGCTTTGTGGATCAAGCGGATATCGCCAATACGCATGGCCCGGTCAACTGCCTTGCACATATCGTAGACTGTGAGGGCAGCTATCGAGACAGCGGTTAAAGCTTCCATCTCGACACCTGTTTGGCCTGACAATTTGCAGGTCGCACTAATGTCGACAGCGTTTCTTGTAGCATCACAGCTCAGCTCGACCTTTACCGAAGTTAAGGTCAGGGGGTGACAAAGTGGAATCAGATCAGGTGTGCGTTTGGCGCCCATTATTCCGGCTAGCTGGGCAATCGACAGCACATCACCCTTTTTAACGCCTTTATCCGTGATCAATTTAAGCGTTTCGGGTTCCATATAAATCGATCCCGCCGCGGTCGCGGTGCGTTCGGTGCTATCCTTGTCACCGACATCGACCATGATGGCGTTACCGTCTTTATCTAAATGGGTGAGGTCGTTCATCTATTAAGCACTCGCTGACTTTAAATTTGGTTCTAGCCCGAGCAACCGCCGGGTTGCCGCTTCGACATCTGGTTCACGCATCAAAGACTCGCCAACCAGAAAGCAGTCGATACCGGCATTGTTCATGCGTTGTAAATCTTGATGGTTATATAACCCGGACTCACTGACCAGCAAGACATCTTCTCCGGCTAGCGGCGCTAAGGTTTCTGTCGTCGCCAGATCAACCTCAAGTGTTTTCAAATTTCGGTTGTTGATACCGAGTAAAGCGGGCGAGAGCTTGAGTGCGCGTTCCATTTCTAACTGGTTGTGAACTTCGACCAAGGCATCCATGCCAAGCTCATCTGCTGCGGTTTTAAGTTCCTGGGCTGCATTGTCATCAAGGCAGGCTATGATCAGCAAAATACAATCGGCACCAAGAGCTCGCGATTCGATAATTTGATAGGAATCGAGCATGAAGTCTTTGCGGATGGCCGGCAGATCAACGGCGGCCCGAGCCTGCTGCAAAAATACATCGGCGCCCTGAAAATAGGGCTCCTCGGTCAACACGGATAGGCAGGTTGCCCCACCATTTTTATAGGCAACGGCGAGGCTGGCGGGATCGAAATCTTTGCGGATTAGGCCTTTCGACGGCGAGGCTTTTTTAATTTCAGCAATCAGGCCAAAATTGTTGGAACTCTGCGCTTTTTTTAAGGCATTGATAAAGCCGCGGGGCGGTTCGTTTTGCTTGGCTTGATCGAGCAGGGAAGCTTCCGAAACAGCGCTTTTCTGTTTTTGGATATGGTCACGTTTGACAGCACATATATCGACCAGCACGTCGCTCAAACGTCATCTCCATCATTACCCGAATTGGTGATCTCAACGAGCTTAGCCAAAGTAGCTTTAGCTTTACCAGAATCAACGGCATCGGCGGCCATCGCCACACCGTCTTTGAGATTGTTGACTTTGTCCGCCACCAATAAAGCGGCAGCCGCGTTATAAAGCACGACGTCCCGATAGGCCGACGCTTCACCATCGAGCATGACATGAATGGCGCCAGCATTATAGCCGGCATCACCGCCTTTAAGATCTTCGGCGGCGGCGATCGGCAGACCGGCATCTTCCGGATTAACCTCAAAGCTTGTCACCTTGCCATCTTTAAGCTCAGCTACATATGACGGACCCGTGGTGGTCAATTCATCGGTGCCGTCTGCGCCATGCATGATCCAGGCGCGCTCACTGCCAAGCTGGCCAAGTGTTTGGGCGATCGGCTCAACCCATTCCTTGGCGAAAACGCCGGTCAATTGACGCTTCACGCCAGACGGATTGCAGATCGGACCCAGCAAATTAAAGACGGTGCGGGTCGCCAGCTCGACCCGGGGCCCAGCAACATGCCTCATCGCACTATGGTGGCGGGGCGCCATGAGAAAACCGATCCCGGCCTCCCAGATGGATTGTTTGACCAACTCGAAATCAGCATCATTGTTAACACCGAGTGCAGACAGCGTATCCGCCGCCCCTGATTTCGACGACAAAGCGCGGTTGCCGTGTTTGGCCACCGGTACACCGCAGGCGGCAACCACAATCGCTGCGCCGGTTGAGATATTATATGTGCCGGAACCGTCGCCACCGGTACCAACGACATCTATCGCATCTTCCGGTGCCTCGACATATACCGCTTTGGCTCGCATCGCTCGTGCCGCGCCGGTGATTTCGTCAACGGTTTCACCTCGAACGCGCAGCGCCATCAAAAAACCGCCAATTTGAGACGGCGTCGCATCACCAGACATGATTATATTAAAGGCGATTTCGGCATCGGCTTCGTTCAGTGAATTACCATCAGCCACTTGGGCAATGAAGGATTTCATATCTTTAATTTCGTTACTCATTTTAAAACGCTTCCCCAAGCAAAATTTTATTAGTTAACAAGTGCGACAAAGTTTTGCAGCAGCTTATGACCATGTTCAGAGGCAATGCTTTCCGGATGAAACTGGACACCGGATATAGCATGTTCTTTATGAGCAATCGCCATTATAACGCCATCTTCACTTTTTGCAGTAATTTCAAGGCCTTCGGGCCAGTTATCTTGTTCCAACATGAGTGAATGGTAGCGGGTGGCATCAAATTCCTTCGGTAATTCAGCAAATATACCGGTGCCGCTGTGACTAATTTTGCTCAGTTTACCATGCATTGGCAGGGGAGATCGCACGACTTTGGCGCCAAATACCTGGCCAATGGTCTGAAATCCGAGACAAACGCCAAATATTGGCAGCTTAGCAGCCGCTTTTTCAACTAATTCTAGACAAATGCCAGCTTTATCAGGATCGCAGGGTCCGGGGGATATGATGATAGCATCAGGATTGAGCGCCAAGGCTTCGTCCGCGCTTACAGCATCATTGCGGCGCACTTCAACCTCTACCCCAATCTCGCTTAAATAGTGCCAAAGATTGTAGGTAAAACTGTCGTAATTATCGATCAGTAAAAACATCGCAGATTTTCGCTAAATACCTGAATTCCAGTGTAAATTTCGGCGCACAATGCAATTAGAGGCCAATAACGTCAAGCGTCACGATAATTACGAATAGTATTTGACCTTCCAGAGACTAGAAGGTTTATAGTAAAGCTTCCATCATACTATAAGGTACGAAAGCAAGAATATGAATGAAATGTCCCATAACGCCGTCAAAGACCCGGATAAGGATCCGGTTTGTTTTATGTCCGTTGATGCTGAAAAGACGGAGCATCACCATGATTTCGAGGCAGAAAGCTATCATTTTTGTTGTGATGGCTGCCGGACGAAGTTCGGCAAAGACCCCGAAAACTATTTGATTCAGATTGATCCTGTTTGCGGCATGAAGGTGGACATCCGCAAAAAAGGAGACAGCGAATTTAGTCATGAGGGCAATCGTTATTATTTCTGCAGTGGGGGTTGCCGGACTAAATTCAGTGGTGATCCAGAAAAATATCTTAATCCAAGTGAACAAAATGCGGGTGATCCGGAGGCGATCTATACCTGCCCGATGGATCCCGAGATCGAGCAAGTCGGTCCCGGCGCCTGCCCAATCTGTGGTATGGCGTTAGAGCCAAAAGACCCCATTGCGGCTATTTTGGAAACCGAAAATCCTGAACTCGATGATATGAGGCGCCGTTTTTGGTTTACCGGCGCACTGGCGCTGCCGACCCTGATATTGGCCATGGGTGATATCATACCCGGTGATCCATTGGGTAAACTTATCCCTTTAAACATCAATATCTGGGTGCAGTTTATTTTGGCGACTCCGGCAGTTTTATGGGGCGGCAAGCCGTTTTTCGAGCGTGCCTGGTCTTCAATCGTCACCCTCAATTTTAATATGTTCACGCTGATCGGCATCGGCGTTGGCGTGGCTTATCTCTATAGCGTTGTCGCGACGTTGTTTCCGGGGATTTTTCCGGCTGCCTTTATGCATAATGGCGTTATTGCGGTTTACTTTGAGGCGGCTGCCGTGATCACGGTCTTAGTTCAGCTCGGCCAAGTGATGGAGCTTAAAGCCCGGGCTGAAACCGGCAGCGCCATTCGCGGACTGCTTGATTTGTCGCCCAAGACAGCTTTCCGGGTAGCAGACGGCAAAGACGATGAGGAAATCTCACTTGAAGACGTCAAGGTCGGCGATCATCTGCGTGTTAAGCCGGGCAGCGCCATTCCAGTAGACGGTAAAGTTGTTGAGGGCTCGAGCACCGTCGATGAATCGATGATTACCGGTGAGCCGATCCCCTTAACCAAACACATCGATGATCCCGTAACGGGCGCTACCCTCAATCAAACTGGCGGTTTGGTGATTGAGGCAGAGCATGTCGGCTCCGAGACTTTGCTGTCACAAATTGTGCGCATGGTCGGTGAGTCACAACGTAGCCGCGCTCCGGTGCAGCGTGTCGCTGATCGGGTATCAGGCTATTTCGTGCCGGCTGTTGTCGGCTCAGCTGTTCTTACCTTTATATTGTGGTCTATTTTTGGTCCGGCGCCGGCTTTTGCCTTTGCGCTCGTCAATGCGGTCGCCGTGCTGATTATTGCCTGCCCCTGTGCGCTTGGATTGGCGACACCGATGTCGATTATGGTCGGCATGGGTAAAGGTGCCCAGTTGGGCGTCTTGATCAAAGATGCCCAGGCGCTTGAGCAAATGGAACTGGTCGACACCTTGATTGTCGATAAAACCGGCACGCTCACGGAGGGTAAGCCAAAGCTGACAGATGTTTATCCGGCCCCGGGGTTTGACGAAAACACGTTACTTGAATTTGCGGGCAGCCTGGAACAATCAAGTGAGCATCCCTTGGCGGCTGCAATTGTTGCCGGGGCGAAGGAAAGAGATTTGACGTTTAGCAGCGTCGACTACTTTCAATCAACTACCGGGCAAGGCGTAAAGGGAGTTATCAAGGGTCAACGGGTCGAAATCGGTAATCACATAACTGACTATGGCCCCTTGGATAATCAGGCAGCCTCTGCGCAACAATCAGGCGGCACAGTGATCGCCATGACCATCAGTGATAAATTTGCCGGGCTGCTGATTGTCACTGACCCGATTAAAGAAACCTCGCGAGAGGCGGTTATAAATCTTCAAGCCAATGGTGTTGAAATCATCATGGCCACGGGTGATGCCCAGGCGACGGCAGAAGCCGTGGCCAAAGAATTGGGCATCAGCACGTTTCGCGCCGGTGTCATGCCGCAAGACAAAAACAATTTGGTCAAAGAATATCAGGAAGAGGGCCGCATCGTCGCCATGGCCGGTGATGGCATCAATGACGCGCCGGCGCTGGCTCAAGCCAATGTCGGCATCGCTATGGGCACGGGCACCGACATTGCCATGCAAAGTGCCGAAGTAACCCTTGTTAAAGGAGATCTTCGGGGCGTTTTACGAGCTCGAAATCTGAGTAAAATGACCATGAGAAACATTCGGCAAAATCTATTTTTCGCCTTTATTTACAATAGTCTAGGCGTACCCATCGCGGCCGGTGTACTGTTCCCGTTCTTTGGCATTCTCTTAAGCCCGATGATCGCCAGTGCGGCCATGAGTTTGAGCTCGGTTTCGGTCATAAGCAACGCCTTACGGCTTCGTAATTCGTCTATTTAGCAACCAGTGTAGTTTTTTCATTGGAGAAACGTAATGAATATTGGGCAGGCATCTGAGTTAAGTGGCATCCCGTCAAAGACCATCCGCTACTATGAAAGTATCGGTTTGATTCCGGCACCGGCGCGAACTGATAGCGGCTACCGGGATTACAGCCAACCCGAAATTGAAACCATGAGGTTTATCCAGCGGGCGCGGAATCTTGGCTTCACCATTAAGGATGTCTGCGAGCTGGTTGATCTCTGGCACGATCAACATCGGACCAGTGCCCAGGTGAAATCTCTCACCCAACGTCATATCCATGAGATCGAGATTAAACTTAAAGAACTGGAAAGCATGCGGCATACCCTGGTGACGCTATCGGATAAATGTCACGGCGACGACCGGCCGGATTGTCCGATCTTGGAAGATCTCGCCTCGCTTAATAACGGTAATTGACCGTAAAGGTTTTTGGCGTAGGCTTTCCTCATTGAATTTTATGGGGACGAGACTTCAGTGTCGGCTAATTCAAAAAACCTATTTGTCAGACTAATCGAGTTTGCGCAAAAGAGCATTCCAATGCATGTCTGGATATTCTCCGGCATTATTGTCGTGGCGGTTATTGTTGGTGCGACTGGAGCACTGACGCTCAAGAAATCAATCAATGGGCATAAGAAAAAAGATGTTGTTGTGCGTTCGCTTCCGATCGCGCCAAAGCCCGAAGCGGCGAAACCCATTCTGCCGGAACCTGATGTGGTGCCGGCGGAAAACAATGTTAAACCTTATGAAGAAGCCTTGCCTGAACAGGTGTTTGAGCCGCAAAAGCCCGCTCCGGCGCCACCACCTGAAATCATCAAGAAAAGTGACCCGGTCATTGTTGCACCTGAACTTGCCGGTACTTGGCGTAAAAATGCTGTCCAGCTCGCCGAGCTGCCGCCGGGCCCAAGGATCGCCATTATTATTGATGACGCGGGACTTGACCGGAAACGTACTGCCGCCGCGACCAGCTTGCCGGGTCCGCTAACCATCGCCTTTCTCACCTATGCCGGGGCACTACCAAAGCAAGTAAAGGCAGCGCGCCAAGCCGGTCATGAAGTAATGGTGCATATGGCGATGGAACCACTCGATAAATCAGTCGATCCAGGACCGAACGTTTTGCAAAGCGATATCGAGGCTGCGGAAATACTCAAACGATTGACCTGGGGCTTGGATCGCTTCACCGGCTATGTCGGGATCAACAATCACATGGGCAGCCGTTTTACCGCCGATCCTGTTGGTATGAACGTAGTGATGCGGGAGCTCAAACGCCGGGGCCTGCTGTTTGTCGATTCCCGCACTTCAGGCCAAACCGTCGGCGCTTCGGTGGCGCTCGCCAATGATGTGCCGTTTACTCAGCGCAATATATTCCTGGATAATGTGCCAACCGTTGAAGCCGTCAACAAACAGCTTCGCCGCATGGAG
>JABIIH010000072.1 GCA_018649245.1 Rhodospirillaceae bacterium
AATAACGGCATGCTGACGCCGAAGGATCATCCTTCCGGTGGCCGGCCCTACCACCGCCACGAAAAAGGCCAACTGCGTCCCGATGGGGAGCCTGGTTTCCGCACGCCGACCGGCAAGATTGAGTTATATTCGACCAAGTTTGAGGAATACGGCCTTGATCCGCTGCCCTTCCATGCTGAGCCGGTTGAGAGCCCGATCAGCACACCCGAAATTTTCAAAGAGTATCCGCTTATCATGATCACTGGGCGGCGCAATCCGACGTATTTCCACAGTGAACACCGGCAAATCCCGTGGCTGCGTCAGTTTGACGGTGAGCCCTATGTTGAACTGCACCCGGAAACCGCCGCCGAGCTTGGCGTCGAGGAAGGTGAATGGGTCTGGATTGAAGGCGTGCGCGGTAAAGTTAAGCGCAAGCTTAGAACAACGCCGGTGGTGCATCGCCAAATGGCGATGGCACCGCATGGCTGGTGGTATCCCGAAAAAGAAAACAAAGCGCCGATTCTCAACGGCATTTGGGATATCAATCTCAACCAATTGATCCCAATGGGCCATCAGGGCAAATCCGGCTTCGGCGGTGCACCGCTAAAAACCATGCTATGCAAAATTTATGCAATGGAGAAAGTCTCTTAGAGTGCCCGGCACCAGAAGATATACATCTCCTGGAAGCTGTTGGGGTTTTCGAGTTCAAATTGATGCCAGTTATCCAGATTTGTCATTGAGAGATCGTCTGGAAATTGGGCCTGATAGATATTTTTCAAACTGTCGCTGGATATTTGCAGCCCGATAAGTTCTAAATCCAGTTTGTGCAGCGCGTCCTGAATTTTAGGGAGCGTGAAGGTGCTTTCCTGGACGTGAAACAGCAAATCCCGTGCCCCACTGATCGAATAGAAATCAGCAAAATTTGTGACCTGACGTTTTGGATCGTCGGGTGGCAGAGCTAGTATCTGCTGGCGGGTGTTGCGAATTACCGCTGGCGTTGCTGCTAGCCCTTGTTCCTTAATCCAGTTCCGGGTCGTCGTAATATGGCGCCGGGCCAACTCGCTATAGAGGCCGATTTTCATCACGCCGCCTGGCGCTAACCGTGAGAGTAGAGCCTGCCAGCCTGCCAGCGGGTCCGCCATGTGATGCAATACGCCGGTGCATTCAATGACATCAAATGTTTCATTATAATTTTCCAACTCCAGAATATCACCGCTGAGGAATTCGATGCTATTTACATCGTACGCCTTTGCCTTGCGCGCGGCATAAGCCAAACTGGACCGGCTTAAATCAATGGCGGTTACGTGCGAGGTCGGATAACGCAGGGCTTCCAGGATTGGTTGCTGCCCGGTGCCACATCCGGCGATTAGAATGTCGCAGGGACCTGAAAGTTTTTGAGATGGTTCGAATTGGGGAAAGAAAAACTGCAGGGTAGCGGCGATAGAGTTGGGAGCAGGGCGTGTTAGCATTGACCAACGGGGAAAGGGGTTTTGTTCATATTGGGCTTTAACGTCTTGGCTGGTTTGATCCGATATCGGTGTCAGGCTCTCGATTTGGCCATCGAGGTCAATTTCTTCCAGAGGGTTCAGAATTTGGAGTTGAGCTAAGGATTCGAATTCTGCACTTTCTTCGCCGGAAAAGAATTTTTCCAGCCACTCGCCAAGCGGAACATAACAGGCTGATATAATTAATTTCATCACTTCCGTTGGGTGTAGTTTTTCACCAGTTTCAATTTTAGTAGTCAGGTCGTTCCGCAGTTTCTTCAACCAGTCTCGTTCTTCATCGCTTAAATAATAGGCGTATTCGGTCAAATAGGCCTGATGGGCCAGAGCAGCGCAAAATTCAATTGGCACGCTTTCGAGTAAAGTGGGCGTGTTTATGGCTGTTTTCAGCAAGTAGCAGCGAAGACGCGTTAGAACGGTCTCAAAATTTTCCAGGGGGATAATTTCAGATTTTATAACTGCTTGGAGCAATTGATCCGCCATCAACTCAGCGAGCCAAGGTTGAGCAGGATCGACCTTTCCTTCATATCCTATGGACCGTTGAAATGGATCAGATGACTGGATCGCAGCCACAACAACCGGCAAATGCTTTCTTATGTCAAAATCAGAAATCTGGAAGCTGGCTCGCAGATGATGGCAAAGTTCATGAAACAGACCGGCTTTATGAACGTCATCCCAATCAATCGGTGGCAGGGTGTCCAGCAGATGCCGCCGCGTTAGCGAATCCGAAGCCTCGATATCCAACGCTTGGCAAAAATGTGAAACTGCTTCGAGACTATTGCCTTCTTGCTTGGCGAAAATCCCTAATAAGTGATGAGCTTCGCCAACGCTTTCTTTTTGGCTTATCAATGCCAAGCATTTATCCCGAGCCGCAATGGCGTCACCAGCATCATAGAGTTTTTGGGCGAGATACAGATCAGCAATCATGTCTTACTTTCATGTAGCAACGGCCATTAATTCGCCGCTTGCCGATTATAGGTCGAGCCACGGAAATTGAAATAAATTCAACGACGATCCATCGCAGGGTGCGCTTTACAATGCAGTGCTCACCAACTACAACACCGCCAACTTGATTGCCAACGCCGCCCATAACACTGATCGGCTTTTATTGAGTGTTATCAGTAATTGATCCGCAGCGGGCGCAATAAACTCGCATTCCGAAAGATTAAAAATGACAGAATTTGAAAGCGTCCTACCGGCGCTGGGCCAAGCATTGAAAAATCGGGGTTACACTGTATTAACTCCGGTTCAAGAGGCCGTGTTGGCACCTGACCTCAACGAAGCTGATCTTCTGGTCTCGGCTCAAACAGGTTCCGGAAAAACCGTGGCATTTGGCCTGAGTTTAGCGCCAACCTTGCTGGCTGGCGAAGAGCGCTTTGCCCGCGCCGATGCGCCGTTGGCTCTGGCCATCGCGCCGACCCGGGAATTGGCCTTGCAGGTCCAGAACGAGTTGGCCTGGTTGTACAAGAATACCGGAGCATCGTTGGCTACCTGCGTCGGCGGCATGGATATGCGGGCTGAGCGGCGCAATTTGAATAGCGGCGCCCACATCGTTGTCGGTACACCGGGACGGCTGCGCGACCACCTTGAACGTGGTTCTTTGGATTTGTCACAGCTTAAGGCGGTTGTTCTGGATGAGGCCGATGAAATGCTAGATATGGGGTTTCGTGACGAGCTTGAATTCATCCTCGGCGCCGCGCCAAAAGAACGCCGCACTTTGATGTTCTCGGCGACGGTGCCGCGCTCAATCGCTACACTTGCTAAAAAATACCAAAATAGCGCTGTCCGAGTGTCTACGGCAGCGGAAGATAAGCAACATCTTGATATCGACTATCGCGCCTTTACCGTATCCGCCAGTGAACGGGAACATGCCATTATTAATGTGCTGCGTTACTACGAGGCCAAAACGGCCATCGTATTTTGCGCCACCCGGGCGACCGTCAATCGCATGACCAGCCGCTTTACCAATCGGGGTTTTTCTGTGGTCGCACTTTCTGGTGAATTGAGCCAGAGTCAGCGCACGCACGCTTTGCAAGCCATGCGCGACGAACGGGTGCGCGTCTGTATTGCCACCGACGTTGCGGCTAGGGGTATTGATCTGCCGAATTTGGAATTGGTAATCCATGCTGATTTGCCGAAAAACCGTGAATCCCTGTTGCATAGGAGTGGCCGGACCGGACGGGCGGGGCGCAAAGGCGTCAGCGTTTTGATCGTGCCGCACAATGCGCGTAAACGTACCGAACGTTTGTTTCAAAATGCCAAGATTAATGCCACTTGGGCGAAGCCGCCAAGCGTCGATGAAATCAAATTGCGTGATGATGAACGCGTGCTCGAAGATCCGGCGCTGAATGAGCCCATCAAAGACGACGAGCGGGAATTCGTAGCAAAAATTCTCAATACCCATAGTCCGGAACAAGCAGCCGCTGCCTTCGTGCGCCTTTATCGGGCGGGGCAATCCGCACCGGAAGAACTGCTGGATGCACCACCAAAAGAAGGCCGGGAGCGTGGGCGCCGTGGGGAAGGTCGCCGGGATCGTCAACGCGGGGAGCGGAGTCCTCGGAAAAAAGAAGGAACGCGTGATAGCTCCCGTCATGCTTTTAGTGAAGGCGTGTGGTTTTCACTTTCGGTTGGTCGCAAGCATACCGCCGAGCCTCGTTGGTTATTGCCGGCGCTCATCCGGGCCGGTGATATTCAAAAAAGTGATATTGGAGCGATTAGAATTCAAGAAAGCGAAACTTATTTTGAACTTGCGACGGAGAGTGCCGATAAGTTTATGGCGGCCTTGGGACCCACCCGGAAATTGGAAAAAAGCATGACGGTTAACCGCTTGGATTCAATGCCGACGGTTCTCCGAAAGGATGATGGTGACGGTCCTTTTGAAAATCCTAAGCCGCGCAAAAAGAAAAAACGAAAATTTGAAAGTAAATCACAAAAATCTCCGAGAGATTATTCAGACGACAAAAAGCAATTGGACGAATTGATGGCCGGGGCTGCCGCCGTCGACGATGAGCCGACAGGAAAAAATCCCAAAAAGAATAAAAAAAATACGGCTAGAAAAGCCCGACAGGACGATTTTGAGCCGAAGCTCAATAGGGGGCCCAAATTGAAATTTGGCAAAATCGATAATAAAAATGCGAGTGGTTCTGCACCGCTCAAGCGAAAAAAACCATAGGAAATGGGAAATTCGCTTGGCGACGGGGTAGATTAGCGCCGTTCTTCACCGAGCAGATTTTCCGGCGGTATAACCTGGCTATGATAGGCTTCAAGCTGAGCCCGCAAATGATCCGAAAAGGGGGTCGGTCGTCCGTCTCTCGTGCTGATTAGAACCTGAATTGAATGGGCGCGCAGGCGGACTTCTCCATCAACGGTACCGAGAAACCTAAGCTCCAAAGAAGTGGTGCCGAATTTTTCCAACACAACTGCCATATCCAATTTTTCACCTAAACGGCAAGGTTTTACAAATTGGCAATCAATTTGAGCTGTTGGTTGGCCCATTTCGTGGACCAAGACCATATCCGCAAAATTTGTGTCGAGGCGCATGGTAAACCAATCTTCGACGACGGCCTGGAACATCTCAAAATATCGTGGAAAAAAAACATATCCGGCAGGATCGGTATGAGTGAATCGAATTGGTCTAATTGTTGAAAATGGTTTGGTGGGGTCGATATCATTCATGCTTTAATCCTACCTTAGGGCCGTGTTTCATTTTCATCTTCCAAAGTTTTGCCGCTTCTTAACATGTCCCCGCGATGTTCACCAATTAAGAAATGCCCTGCTGTTTAATAAAATTGATCATCGCCTTGATCGTTGCTGCTGGCTGGTCGAGATGTGGCGAGTGCCTGGCGCCTTCGATCAAAATTGTTTCGGTCGGGCAATTTAAGCCGGCTTCGATTGCCTTAACTTGCGCGGCTGAGCCATATTGATCATCAACGCCTTGCATAACGAGTGTGGGAATTTCAATGCCTGGTAGGAATTCTTCAATGTTCCAGTGCCAGAAATCCGGATGAAGCCAGACATCATTCCAGCCGCGAAAAGCACAATCGACATTGTCGCCATGATATTTTGCCAGACCTTGGCGCAAATTCGATGTGTCATAGGCAATTTTTGCTTCGCGAATACTACTGACGACAGATTCCTCATTAAGAACATGAGTAGCCATCAACATTATGGCTTTAACTTTTGAGTCTTTAACCGCACCGGCATGAATGACAGCAATGGAGCCGCCATTACTATGGCCAATGAGTATGGCGCTGGTGATGCCGGCGGCTTCCAGTACTGGCGACACCACGTTCAAGCCTTCATGATGCATATATTCAACTGGCCGGGGCAGCGGGATCGGATCAGACGCCCCGTAGCCTTGGCGGCTATAGACAAAGCCATTAAGTCCGGCTGTTTGGCAGAGCTGTTCAGGGAAATTTCGCCACAGCGCGACACAGCCCAAACCTTCATGCAAAAAAACCAAAGTTGGTTTTTCAGGGCTGGCACCAGCATCAACGTGCAGGCACTCCAGCTTGACGCCATCAACATCAATAAATTGTGGAATAGCCGTCATTAAGGTTTAGAGGCCAAACATCTTAATCGCATTACCGCCTTTGATCGCTTTCACTTCGTCCGCCGGACGAGTGTCGATCATGTCATAGAGCTTGGGCACATCGCAGGGCATCGGAAAGTCGGTGCCGAATAACACTTTTTCAGGCCCGGCGATATCAATGCAGAGGCTCAAGGCACCCGGATCGTACAGCACGGCATCATAATAAATCCGGCTGAAATATTCGCTCGGCAGTTTATCGATTTTCATCTTCACCAGGGTTTCGACTTGGAAGAACATATCAATCCGGCCATTGACGTAGGGGATATAGCCGCCGCCGTGGGAGGCAATAATTTTTAAATCCTGAAAGCGTTCAAAAAAACCGTCGACTGCCAGGCGGGCAATGCCGATAGTGGTATCAAACATAAAACCGGCGCCAGGCATCAAAATACGCTCAATACCAAATTCAGCTTCCTTAGCGCCAAAGGGCGCGGTCGGATGAACCAATACAGGCAGCGCATGTTTATTGATCTCGGCCCAGACCGGCTCAAACAAGGGGTCAATTAAATGTTTGCCGTTAATGCTGGCAGTGACCATGACGCCTACAGCACCTTGTTCAAGCGCGCGGTTCAGCTCGGCGATGGCTTTATCGGGATATTCAAACGGTAAAGAGGCAAACCAGCGGATGCGATCCGGATAGGCAGTTTGACCTGCCGCCATTTCATCATTAGCCAGCTCAGCCGTTTTGGCGCTAATCTCTTCGCCGCCCCAATAAACATTGGGCGAGGTCAGTGAAACAATTGAGACATCAATGCCATGTTCATTCATGGCGACAATGCGCGAATCATAGTCAAAGGCTTCCTTTTCCAACGCGCAGGCTGGGGTGCCTTTTTCTATCAGATAGTCACGACCATCTTCCATTGTACCGGCGCTGTAGGTTGGGCCGCCATGTTTATGCAGCATATCGAGCCAGGAATTGCCAAACATATGGGTGTGGATATCGACGACGGTCATACTTCAAGTCCCTTTAGAATGATAATTATTTGATGCTGACAAACTAGAATTTAAGAATACTGGATACAACACCAATCTGTGCTAGAATTTGACGATTGTGGTACGAGTGAAAAACATGGCAAAAAGTAGTGATTTTAAGAAAGTAAAAAAGCGGCTTGAAGCTCAAAGAAAAGAACTTCTTGAGCGTGTCGAGTTGACCGAAGATGACCGCAAACCAGTTGAGCTTGATCAGTCACAAGTCGGCCGGCTGTCCCGTATGGATGCCATGCAAGTGCAGGAAATGGCGCTTGAACAGGAACGCCGCCGTGAAATCGAAATACAGAAAATTGACGCCGCTCTCGGACGAATCAAAGAAGGCGAGTATGGATTTTGCACCCATTGCGGCGAAGATATCTCTCCAAAACGCCTAGAGTTCGATGCCGCCACACCGCTCTGTGTCGATTGCGCCGGCAGTTGATTCGCTAGTGAGCCCGCGAAATTATCCGAAAGCGAATTGAGGCAAGCGTTACTGAAACGATGCTGGCGATCAGGATTGCTTCAAAGAGTCCAATCGCGCCGCGTCCGGCAGGTAAGGCCAAATACCAGGCGAGCGGGATCATAATAACGAAATAAGCGATAATATGGAGAGCTGCCGGCACCCAAGTTTCACCACAACCCCGTAAGGCATGTGCCATCACGCTTTGGCCGCCATCGGCGATCAAGACCAAGGCGATAAAACCAATCAAGGGCGCGGCGCGGCTAATCAAATCCTGGTTAGAGGTGAAGCCCGCGGCAATTTGTCCACTGAAGAGGAACAGGATAATTCCCAGTATCGACATGCTAATGACGGTTAGCCCAAGACCGGTCCAACCGGCATAGGCCATATCACGCCGCTCGCCGCGGCCATGCGCACTACCGACACATACAGCCGTGGCTGAACCCAGCCCGAGCGCAAACATAAAGGTCAACGCCAGCATATTGAAGGCGATTGAAAAAGCGCCGAGCGACAAAATTCCCAATAACCCGGCAATCAAACTCATGGAGGAAAAGGCGCCGGATTCAATGGCCGCACTGGCACCAGCACCGAGGCCAATATGGCGTAATTTAGCCCAAGCATTCCAGCCGCCGGCAGCAATTAAATTGGCATGTTTGCGAATGCCTAATTCAACATGATTTTTGAGGTTCCAGACATAATAAAGAATACAGGTCATCATGATGGTGCGTACGCAAACTGTTGACCAGGCAGAGCCCGCGGCGGCCATTTCCGGTGCGCCTAAATGACCAAAAACCAAAACCCAATTGAGGGCAATATTAAATAGATTGCCGATAATCATAATATACATACCGACTTTCGGCTGCTTGAGACCCTCAAGAAAAAAACCCGTGGCGACAAATATCAGCATGGGCGGCATGCTCCAGCCGAGAATACCAATTATGCGTCCGCCACCCTCGGCGAGTTCTTGCGACTGACCAGTCAAGAGCAGGAACTCGACGCCAAAATTTGACGCCACCGCGCCGATTAGGCCGAGGGCGAAGGCATAGGTTATTGAGCGCCGCCACACCGCGCCACATTGTCTAAGTTCCTTAGCACCCAGATGGAAAGCCGTCATGACCAGCGTGCCGGTCAGCAAGCCAAAGCTGGACACCATTAGAAACATCATTGGCGCCAGTCCGATACTTTGAAAAGCCAGTTCCTGCGCTGAATAGTGGCCGACCATGACAGCATCGACGATCATCATCACCATCATACCGGCGCGTGCTGTAATCGTTGGTACCGCAAGGTGGAAAATATCACGCGCGTGGCGGCCAATTGTCGCGCTATGAGTTTCAGGTGAAGTCATAAGGTGTCTATCCAGTGGCGAAGACCTGCTGATAGCATGGCATCGCTAATGTTTCCCGCACTATTTTTTAGCTGTAAGGTGTAAAAAAGAATTTTTCTGGGGAGAAATTTAATGATCGAGCTCTATCAAAGTTATCTATCGACCTGTTCTGGAAAAGTGCGCTTGGTGCTGGAGGAAAAAGGTCTCGATTATTCCGAAATCGTCATAAACCTGCAAAAAGGTGATCAGTTTGAGCCGGAATACGTCAAATTAAATCCAAAAAATGTGGTGCCGACGATCATCCATGACGGCAAGGTGGTACGGGAATCCAGTGTCATTTGTGAATATCTCGATGATTTTGCGCCGGAACCGTCTTTGCGTCCTGCTGACCATTGGAAACGGGCGCAAATGCGTCTCTGGATGAAGTTTATCGACGAAGAAGTGCACCCGGTGACGACGATTGTTACCTATGCCGTGGCCATTCGCCATGAGCGTGCTGCCGCCAATACGCCGGAACAGCTGGAAGCGCATTTTAATAAAATGACCGATGCCAAGAAGCGCGAGCAACAACGCGCCATTCATCATGACGGGGTCGACTCACCCTATTTTCAGGACGCTATCAAAATCATGGATAAAATGGTCGCCAATGCTGAAGCGTCGCTGGAAGAATTCGGTGGGCCCTGGCTGCTCGGTGAAGATTATTCTCTCGCCGACGTGGTGGTAACGCCTTACATGCTGCGGCTGGCCCATTTTTCCTTTGATGGCATGTGGCAGGATAATCGGCCCTTGGTTGCTGACTGGTGGGAACGTATTCAGGCGCGGCCTAATTATCGTGGGGTAATTTCGCTTAATACGCCGACGGCAAACCTTGAAAAACGCCAAGCGCGCGGGGCGGAAGAATGGCCAAGAGTGAAAGAAATTCTGGGGCTTTAAGCAGATTCAACCTGGCGGCTTTGGCGTTTGCGCTCATGGATATTGAGATAGCGTTTGCGCAGCCGGATCGATTGTGGCGTGACCTCGACAAGTTCATCATCGCCAATATAGGCGATGGCTTTATCCAAACCCATCTCAATCGGCGGCGTCAGCGCAACCGCATCATCCTTGCCGGAGGCCCGGATATTTGTCAGTTGCTTGCCTTTAAGCGGATTGACCTCAAGGTCGTTGCCACGGGCATGCTCGCCGATGATCATGCCGCCATAAACTTTGTCACCGGCATTGATGAACATCGGCCCACGTTCTTCCAGGTTCCAGAGGGCGTAAGCTACCGCTTTGCCGTCACCTAAGGAAATGAGCGTGCCATTCCGCCGTTTATCAATTGGCCCTTTATAGGGCGCATAGCCATGGAATAGCCGGTTAATGATGCCGGTGCCGCGGGTGTCGGTCAAAAATTCACCGTGATAGCCAATCAGCGACCGTGATGGTACATGAAAGGTCAGCCGTTGCTTGCCGGTGCCCGAGGGCCTCATTTCCAGCATTTCGCCTTTGCGGGCTGATATCTTTTCGACCACCGTGCCGGAATATTCCTCATCGACGTCGATGACGACTTCTTCGATTGGTTCCAGACGCTGGCCGGTTTCAGGGTCTTCCCGATAAACCACACGCGGCCGGCTGATCGAAAGCTCAAAGCCTTCACGCCGCATGGTTTCAATTAGAACCGCCAGTTGAAGTTCGCCCCGACCGGCGACTTCAAACGCATTGGAATCATTGGTTGAGGTGATTTCGAGAGCGACGTTACCTTCAGCCTCCCGCATTAAGCGGTCCAAAATAACCCGCGAGGTCACTTTATCGCCTTCGGTGCCGGCCAAGGGTGAATCGTTGATCGAAAATGTCATCGACAGGGTTGGCGGATCAATTGGCTGAGAATCTATCGCTTGCTCGACAGTTGGGTCGCAAATGGTATCGGCAACGGTGGCTTTGGTTAGACCGGCAATGGCGACGATATCTCCTGCCTCGGCTTCTTCAACAGCCAGGCGTTCCAAGCCACGGAAAGCCAGCAGTTGGCTGGCGCGGCCATCTTCAATAACTTCGCCATCACGGTTCAACGCCCGAATTGCCATGTTGCGGATTGCTTTGCCGGAAGCAATTCTGCCGGTGAGGATGCGGCCTAGATAGGGATCGGCCTCCAGTGTCGTTGCCAGCATGGTGAATTCATCGCCTGGTTCAACGGTTGGCTCAGGTACATGGCGGAGGATCAAATCGAACAGCGGGTCCATATTGTCTTTGGGGCCTTCCGGCTCGACAGCCGCCCAGCCTTCTTTCGCAGAGGAATAGAGATGCGGGAAATCCAGTTGAAACTCATCGGCATCAAGGGCCGCGAATAAATCAAAAATCTCGTCCAGCACTTCGTCGGCGCGTTGATCAGGTCGGTCCACCTTATTGATCAATACCATCGGACGAAGACCCAGGCCCAACGCTTTGCCCAAAACGAATTTAGTTTGCGGCATCGGTCCTTCGGCGGCATCGACCAATACGACAACGCCATCAACCATGCTTAGGATACGCTCGACCTCACCGCCAAAATCGGCGTGACCCGGCGTATCGATGATATTGATGCGCGCCTCACTCCGTTCAACCGAGGTACATTTCGCCAAGATCGTGATACCGCGCTCGCGCTCCAGATCATTGGAATCCATGGCGCGTTCCTGGACCTGCTGGTTCTCGCGAAAGACGCCGCTTTGTTTGAGCAGACAATCCACCAGGGTAGTTTTACCATGATCGACATGGGCGATAATGGCGATGTTGCGTAAATCCATCGACTTTACACTTCTCTTAAAATTACAAAATTTCCGAAGTTTCGGGAGCGGCTTTACAGGCTGCCGCCACCGGAGCCCTGTATATAGCGATCAAATTCTAGATTGCAAGCGCGGACTTGCCGAATTGCTTAGTTTGTGCCTTTAAGCGCCACCTTGCTGATGATGAAATCGCCATTGTGATTGATCAGCGATAAGCCGCTGAAAGGGTCTTGAAAGCTTTGATCCGTCACCGCCATCAGCTGTTTGCCGTCGAGGGAAACTGTCATATTACCGACGCGATCTCTGTTCCACAGCAGCATATGGGTACTCTTGTCTTCCAAGTCTAGCGATTGCCGATAGTTTTGAATGGTGTTGCTGCCAAAGCGTGAAGTCCGTCCCATTTCCAAGCCAGTAGAATTGCCGGGGCGGTAGAGCAGGCGGTAGCCCATTTTTCTTTCATTGCCTTGAAAAGTCATGATTTCAAGAGAGCTGTCCTTGCGCCATGAGGTAAATTCGAGCTGGAGCGAAAAGGCGTTACTGATAGATCGGTCGAGATGAATAGCAGCAAGTTTGGAATTTGACGACTGAGTACTGGAACTGGTGCTGCCCCCACCCCCATTGCTGCGGTTTTGTTGATTGCCGCCGAGGGCCTGATTGAGAATGGCACCCAATAACTGTTTGCCAAGATCATCGTTGCCCTGAGATTTCTGCTGGCTGTCTGAACTGCTCTGAGGTTGCGAAGTAGTATTTTCAAAGGCGGCGCGGAGACCAAAGCCTTTTTCGACCCACCAGCGGCCACTCGATACCTGCCAGACCGGATTGGCGGTAAAATCACCATCGCTGAAAGTTTCGTTAACCAGATCAACACGCCACGGCACATCATAGCGCCGAGTGAGGTCGCGTAGATCGCGCAGGAATGCTGGGGCTGCAGCGCGGTCCCGCTCAGCCTCGCCAACCATTTTGTTTAGCTCATCAATCAGTTTTTGCAGATTGCCGGAGTTCTGTGATGATGTCGGTTTGGGTGCGCTAGGGTCGCTCCAGGTGTTGTATTTCGTTTGAGCAGAAGCAGTCTGGGCCATTAGAACCGTCACAGAAATTATAACTAATTTCCGAAGTAACAGCCGAAATTTAAAAAGTAGCCCATTTATCATAATTACCGCTCCCTAGTGCCGTTTATTTAAGGTATTAGAATACGATAAATCAGCCTAAAAGGCGACTAAAAGGCGAAATATTAGGGAGAGATATTGATGGCAGCCCCGATAAAATTGATTTCGATGGCAACTCCTGAAGTTGAAGTGGAGAATATAGGAGATGGAGGCGTCATATTGCGCTCGCCTCAGCCATTGGGTGAATATCCGGATTCACAAAATGCCTGGCTTATTGCTTGGGCTGAAGAAACGCCTGATGCCATTTTTGTTGCCGACCGGACCGGACCAAATGGCGATTGGCGGCGGGTCACCTACAAAGATTTTCTCGCCCAGGTAAAATCGATTGGCCAGGCATTGCTCAACCGTGGTTTGTCGGTAGAACGGCCCGTTGCCATTTTGTCAGATAATGCCGTCGACAATGCCTTGCTGTTATTTGGCGCGATGCATGTCGGTATTCCAGTGGCGCCAATCTCGCCGGCTTATTCTTTGATGTCGCAGGATTTCGGTAAACTTAAATACATTGTCGAGACGGTTTCACCAGGTTTGGTTTATGTCGCCGATGGTGAAAAATTTGGAAATGCGCTCAACGCTATCGATATTGGTAACGCGGAGATAGTCGTTGGTGATAATCCGCCAAAGACCGGAAAATCAACGGCCTTTGCCGATCTGCTTGCCACCGAACCGACAGCCGATGTCGATCAGGCTTATAAAAAAGTCGGACCGGACACGATTGCCAAAATTCTCTTTACCTCCGGCTCAACCGGCCAGCCGAAGGGTGTACTCAATACCCAGCGCATGTTGTGCTCCAATCAGCAGGCAATGGCGCAATGCTGGTCATTTGTAAGTGAAAAACCGCCAGTCGTTGTCGATTGGCTGCCGTGGAACCATACCTTTGGCGGTAACTATGTGCTTAACATGACACTTCGCAATGGTGGCACAATCTATGTCGATGGTGGCAAACCGGCCCCTGGCATCATTGAGCAAACCGTGGCCAATCTCAAAGAGATATCACCGACAATCTATAATAACGTGCCGCGTGGCTTTGATATGCTTATGCCCTATTTAGAGAGCGATGCAGAGCTACGAGAGTCCTTCTTTAAAAACCTCGACGTTATCTTTTATGCCGCGGCGGCGCTGACACAAACTGCTTGGGAACGTCTTGAAGCGCTTTCGGAGCAAGCCACTGGCCAGCGGGTGATGATGTTGTCAGGCTGGGGTTCCACCGAGACCGCGCCTGATAATACGATTGTCTATTGGCCGATTGAGAAGGCCGGTGTTATCGGTCTGCCAATTCCCGGTACCGAGATTAAACTTGTTCCCAACGAAGATAAGCTCGAAGTGAGAGTCCGTGGACCTAATATTATGCCCGGCTATTGGCACCAGGAAGAGCTCACCAAAGAAGTTTTTGATGAGGATGGCTTCTATTGTATTGGTGATGCGGCCCGCTATGAAGATCCGCTCGATGCCAGCAAAGGAATTGTCTTTGATGGCAGGGTGTCCGAAAACTTCAAATTATCGACCGGGACTTGGGTCTCGGTTGGAAATTTGCGCACCGATGTTGTAGCCGCCGCTGATAATGTCATCCAGGACGCTGTTATCGCTGGTCACGACAATGATGCAATTGGCATTCTAATTTTTCCAAATATTGCCGGTTGCCGGGCGCTCTGTCCCGATCTGGCGGAAGATGCGCCACTTGACGAAATCATCACCCAGCCCAGCGTCGAACAAGCTTTGGTCGAGGGGTTGCAAAGTCATAATGTCAATAATCCGGGCAGCAGCACCCGAATTACGCGGGCACTCATCATGACCGAGCCGCCCAACATCGATGCCAATGAAATTACCGACAAAGGCTATATGAATCAGCGGGCCGTGCTGACCCGACGTGCTGAATTGGTCGAATTATTGTTCGGTGAGAATGATAAAAATATTATTATTGAATGAAGAGAAAGCATTTCAACAAAGTTATGAGGCGGTGCTCAGAAGCGAAGCAGAAATTGAAGATTTAGTCACTTTTAGAACTGATCCCGATTTTGCTGATTAGTTGGCTTAAGTAGTTGATTGGCGTTTAAGGATCTCAATAAATTTACGCAAGGGCGCATGATCATGGATCATCGTCAGCGGCACACTAAAATGACCGCGCTGCCAATCAAACCGGTTTTCTTGCGGAACGTTCCATTCATCAAGCAATTCAATAGCTGCATCATAGGGTGTGACATTATCGCGATTACCTAATATCGACACGACATTTTCAGGCGCGACCACTGTTGGTCCATGAGTGTCAAGAAGAGTCATATATTTTTGCATCGCCTCTGCTGTCCAGCCAAGTTTGCTAGTTGCGGCTTTAATCCCCCAAGTATCTGAGAGTTTACCCCGGAACATCGCGTCAGCAACGCCGCGGCTGTGAGTAATCATTAGCAATGCGTCAGGGTGCAGTCGCTCGGGCCAATGGCGAGCGCGATCAGCAACCAAATGAGCGGTCATCGAGCCGAGGCTGGTGCCACCAAGTGCTACGGGACCGGTGGAGGAATTGCGGCTCCAATCAATCAGTACGGCCCATTCCAATACGGCGGCGCAAAAATGATCGAAGGGGCCCCTTGGAGAGGTGGCAATAAATTGTTCGCCACCAAATCTGTCATGCGGAGTACGTCGGCCATGCCAGGGCGCTTCCGGACGAATGACGCGAACACCCATTTTAACCAGCGCCTCCACTTCATCAATCAAGCCTCGCCAATGGTCATACTCAACGCAGATGCCGTGACCATAAATGAGTGTTGGTGGATTTTTCACATTTTCGGGTTCATAGACGCGAGCGGTGACTACATCGTTCGTGAGCGTAGAAGGAGACTGAAATCTTAACCAGTAATTGGTACCTACCGTGCCCTGAAAGGTCTTAGACTTAGTCACTTCTGGAAGATTTTCGGGTAACTCAAATAGCTCTAGGGGCCGTTCAAGCCACTTATCATAACTGGTCGATACTTCCTCCAACGTTGGCACTTGCCATTTTAGCGCTGAAATTTTTTGGCTGATACCAAGAGTTAACAATTTAGACCGCATTGAATTAAAATGATGGCGACAATCCAAGCGAGCTTGCTCGATGCCCAGCAGTTGTTCAGTGGTAACATTACCGTCGCCAAAAAAGGCATCCTGCCAATTATCATCGGCCAGTTTGGAGTGATCCCGGCGAACTTCAAATTCCTGCAATATTAACGCTACTCTTTTTTCTAAAGCTGGCGTCGCGGGCAGGCCGATTTCTGCAAAATATTTATCAACTGATCCGCCGGCGGCGCGGGCGGCAGCCCACATCCTCGATAACGGAAAATACCAACGGTCCAGCATTTTCATTGTTAAGCGGTCAAACCAGGGTTTTGCCACCACTGCACCAAGCGGAGATCGTAGCCATTTCGACATAAATGTGTGGCTGGAATATTGTTGAATTTTAGGGTTAGACATTATTGCTGGGTGGACTCCCCTGCACTGATTTCTTTAGGAAAATCTAAATTCGCCGGTGGGAAATGAGCGATGGAATTGGCATAGAATCTGAGTAATTTGACTCTTTCCGGATTGATTGTAACCAGACCATCAGTGTTCAACGAGACCAAATCACGTTTAAAAAGAGCCTGCAATGCTTCGTCAACGGAAGCATCTTCCGAGCCTTCTAGCATCACAATATGAACGCCGCAAGCGACTAAATCTTCGATTAATTTTTGGGTATCAGCCTTAATCTCAAGTTCGTTCATAGGACGATTTTTACGGCATAAAACGTTAGCGATTATGGGTACCGGCAGAGCGGGAATAACGTTGCTAATCTCCGCCATTATGTCTTTGCCTAAATGTTCAACGCACTTAAATCGTTCCGGTTTCTCTAGATTGCGAAAATCCACATTATTTTTTTTCAGCCAGGCCTTGAATGATATGGGTGAACCAAAGCTGGCACTCGCGGTACCGAGTAGAGTTTCGCGGTTGGCTAAGGCAAATTTGAGGTTTAAGAAAGCGGTACTAAAAAAAGACCCAAAAACGAACTTGGCTCCTCGACCGCGAAAATCAGTGTCGACATTTTGGGTTAAAGTTTCGGCTTCCAGTACTCTGTCGTAATTGACGCCAACCGGAACAAACATGATATCGGTTTCGCCCGCCGGATCGAAGGTCTTGGTGATATAGCCGAGCATACCGTATTTAGGTTCGTTCAGCCTACCATCCCGGGACAATTGGCCTTCAGCAAATACAGCGTGAGGTACACAAGCTTCGGTCGCCATTTGGACATAACGCTCTAGAACTTTCCGGTATACCGGGTCACCGGCATCACGCCGCAAAATATAGGCACCGGCAATCCGCATTAACTGGCTAAACGGCCAGATACGCGCCCATTCACCTGCACCGACGGATAGCGTGGTATTGCGCGAGGCTAGATAGGTTACCAGCAAATAGTCTACGTTTGAGCGGTGGTTCATTATCAATACAATCGAAGTATTGGGCGATAGTGCTTCATAAGCCTTTTCATCGGTGCGACCGAGCCGCACGCGATAAAAGGTTCTCAGTATTCGTTTGAATATCCAAATACCGGCGCGAAAATAAAAATAGGCATTAAAAGCGGGCACCATTTCCCGGGCGTAGGTGGCGACATTCGCCATAATGGCACTGCGCGGCAGATCGCGCTCAGCCGCCGCTTTGTCGACAATCGCCATGACTTCGGGATCATAGGTCAGGCGGTCGATTAGAACTTTTCGTTTGGTAATTTGAAATGTCGGTAATTCCAGGCTAAGACGAGCGTTGACGTCTTCGATTACGCGATTAACCCGGCGGCGTAAAAACCAGCGCGCGGCCGGCAGGCAGAGGTTGTTGAGAAAGGCAAAGGTGGCTAGGGCGGCAATAATTACGACCAACCAGATCGGTAGTGATATCAATAGATTGCCCCACCTGTTTAGTTTTAGAATTATCTAATCTATCAAAACTATATCTCAAATGAGCAATTTAACCTAGCGACAGAAAGGCCGATGGATAAGTCACCCGTCCGGCAAGCGGTGCCAGCGCATTAGGCGATAATTCTAGCGCCATAAAGTATGATTTTGGATATTCTGTTTCAAATTTATCGGCAGCATAAGTCGTAAATCCAAAACGTTCATAATAGGCTGGCTCACCAAGCAAAAATATTGCCAGCCAGCCTTCAGTTTTTGCCCGTACTATGCTTTGTTGAATGAGCTCTGAACCAATGCCCTGATTCTGGCGGTTAGGAAGTATCGATACCGGTGCTAGGGCCAAACATTGTTCTGGCGCCTGGAGCTTTGACAGCAGGATTTGACCAACAATTTCACCAGCGTCATCGGCGACCAATGAAAAAACGGTGTCGCCGCTCAAGCATAGGGCATCGACTAAATCCGCTTCGTCGCTTTGTCCAAAAGCGTCCTCGATAACCTGACTAATCAGGCCGTCATCTTCAGGGGCTGCGTCGCGGATGTGCATGATAAATTCTCCCCTATTAGGCCGCCGCCCTGGTTACACCAGATTTGCTGCGATACTTCGAGCCAATTCAATAGCGACCGATTCTACATAAGGCTTGGCCGAACTGTGTCCCCAAACTGGCCCGGGCCAGGCAGGGTCTCCTTCATGGCGCGCAATTACATGGATGTGCAATTGCGAGACGATGTTGCCGAGCGCGCCGACGTTTATTTTGTCCGGGGCGAATTGCTTTTCGAGAGTGTAGGACACCGTCGATATTTCG
>JABIIH010000201.1 GCA_018649245.1 Rhodospirillaceae bacterium
ACCATATCGGTCGATGATTGGCGGTAATATTTGATAATTGAGGGAAATATTGCTGCGTTAATCAGGTCAGCAGTATTTATTGAACGGCGTATTTCAGGTGTTCTTCCATCACCCCACCGATAATTAGTTTGATTTGTAGTTTTCAAAACGGTATATTTAAGGAAATCGTTAATTAAAGAAACTGCCCGTCGACAGGAAGAACATGACATGGATATGGAACTAGATACCAAAGGCATGAACTGTCCTATGCCAATCCTTAAAGCAAAAAAAGCGATGAAGGATATGGCTGGGGGAGAAACTATTACCATTTACGCGACTGATGCCGGATCAGTTGCTGATTTTGGCGCCTTTTGTCGTACTGGCGGTCATGAGTTGGTCGAAAGTTCTGAAGCTGACGCTGTTTTTACCTACGTCATTAAGAAAGCTTCTTAATTCCGCTCTGATAGAGCGTTAATACACCACCAGTCTTCGATGATCGGTAATAATTTATGGACGGCACATCCCATCCTGTAAACAAATCCCCTATTGTTTCTGATAAGGTTGATACGACGACATGTTATATGTGCGCCTGCCGTTGCGGCATTAAGGTGCATCTGCTGGATGGTAAAATCCGCTATATCGAAGGCAATCCCGAACATCCGGTTAATAAAGGCGTGCTCTGCGCTAAAGGCTCGGCCGGTATCATGCAGCATTACTCACCAGCGCGCCTGTCAAAGCCGCTACGCCGGGTCGGTGAACGCGGCTCCGGAGAGTTCAAAGAAATCGAATGGGGTGAAGCGCTGGATATCGCCACTTCTTGGCTGGCCTCGGTGCGCGCCACTGATCCCAAACGTCTTGCCTTCTTCACTGGCCGCGATCAAAGCCAGGCCTTAACCGGCTGGTGGGCGCAGCAGTTTGGCATGCCTAACTATTCGGCGCATGGTGGCTTCTGTTCGGTCAATATGGCAGCTGGCGGTATCTATACATTCGGCAGTGCATTTTGGGAATTTTCAGAGCCCGACTGGGACAACACAAAATACTTTTTGATGTTTGGCGTCGCCGAGGATCATGACAGCAATCCGATTAAAATCGGTCTCGGCAAACTTAAAAACCGGGGTGCCAAATATGTCTCGGTCAATCCGGTGCAAACTGGCTACTCGGCGATCGCCGATGAGTGGATTGGCATTACACCGGGCACCGATGGCCTCTTTGTCATGTCCTTGATGCATGAATTGCTGCGGGCCGGAAAAGTCGATATCGATTATCTCATCCGCTACACCAACGCGCCCTATCTTGTGGTCGAAAACCCAGGCGGCGCGGATCATGGTCTATATGCCCGGGATGATGAAGGTCGGGAATTATGCTGGGATCGCGTACGCCATAGGGCGGTGCCCTTTAAAGACCCCGATTTAAAACCCGCTCTGAAAGGTATGGTCGAACTTACCGATGGCCGCCAAGCCCGACCGGTGTTCGAATTGCTGGCCGAACGCTATCTCGATAATCACTACAGCCCGGATGTTGTCAGCTACCAAACTGGCATTGACGCAGACGTTATCCGACGCATTGCCGCTGAATTGGCTGAAGTTGCCTTTGAGCAAGAGATCACTATTGACCAGCCATGGACCGATTGGCGTGGTGAAAAACACGACAAAATAATTGGCCGACCGGTCGCGATGCACGCCATGCGGGGTATTTCAGCGCATTCAAACGGCTTCCACACCTGCCGTGCCATTCATTTGTTGCAAATTCTTTTGGGCTCCATCGATGTACCGGGGGGCCTGCGTTATAAAGCGCCCTACCCCAAGGGCTTTAATTCATTGCCTAAACCAACCGGGCGACCGGGCGATATTCAGCCCAACAATCCGCTACCCGGGCCTCACTTAGGTTTTGTCCAGGGACCTGAAGATTTATTGCTCGACGATGATGGCCAGCCGATGCGCATCGACAAAGCCTTTTCGTGGGACGCGCCGATGGCAGCGCACGGCATGATGCACAGTGTCATCACCAATGCCTGGAAAGGTGATCCTTACAAAATCGATGTGCTGTTCATGTATATGGCCAACATGGCGTGGAACTCGTCGATGAATACGGCTGAAACTGTCAAGATGCTGATTGATAAGGATGAGGAAACGGGTGAATATAAAATTCCCAAAATCATTTATTCCGATGCTTTTTATTCGGAGACAGTGCCTTATGCCGATCTAATTCTGCCAGACACGACTTATCTGGAACGCTGGGATTGTATATCCTTGCTCGACCGGCCGATTAGTGATGCCGAATGTGCAGCGGACGCAATAAGGCATCCGGTGGTGGAACCAGATCGCGATGTACGCCCGTTCCAGGATGTGCTGATTGATCTCGGCGGCAGGCTTGGCCTGCCCGGACTGATTAAAGAGGGCGGTCGACGGCGCTACCCGGGCGGCTACAAAGACTACATAGTTAATCATGAACGCCAACCAGGCCTCGGTAGTTTGGCGGGTTTTAGAGGGTCCGATGGTAAATCCAAAGGTAAAGGCGAGCCCAATCCCAACCAATTAGACGAATACATTGAGAACGGCTGCTATTGGCACGAGGAAATCCCTCATGAAGCTGCCTATTATCGCCACGCCAATCAGGCTTATCTTGAATACGCTACTAAAATGGGGTTCATTGGTGACCCCTCTCCGATCATTTTTAATCTCTATAGCGAGCCGCAGCAAAAATTTAAACTCGCTGCCCAAGGTCATGGCGATCACGTGCCGCCGCCAGAATACAAGGACCGCATTGAACAGCATTTTGACCCCTTGCCGATCTGGTATGAACCGTTTGATCAAGCCGTCGTCGACAACATCGAGTACCCGCTGCATGCCCTGACCCAGCGCCCGGCGGCAATGTATCACTCCTGGGGCAGCCAAAATGCCTGGCTTCGTCAAATTCATGGCACCAACCGGCTTTATATTTCGACCAGCCTCGCCGAGCGGCATGACA
>JABIIH010000290.1 GCA_018649245.1 Rhodospirillaceae bacterium
CCAGCCATTAGAAAATCGGGCTTGCCGGAGAATTATCCGACCGATAGCACCTATGTGTCGCGCATGTCCGGCTACGAACTTGGCCGTATCCCGATGCCAACTCTGAAGGAGAAAATCAGCAATCCCGGCCCTTGGGGTGAGACTTTGCTGACGCCTGAGCCGATCCACCGATCCAATCAAATGTATTTTGAAGCGGTAATGAAAACTCATGCCGAGACCTTCGCCGAGGCCGACATCCGTTTTGGCTGGGAAATGATTTCCTTTGCGGACCAGGGGGATCAAGTTGAGGCGGAGGTAAAAAATCTCGCCACTGATGAGATTGTAACCGTAACTTGCGCCTATATGGTCGGTTGTGATGGTGCTCAAGGCAAGGTGCGGCGGCAATTGGGCTTTAAATATGCCGGCCGTCAAAGTACCGGTGACCGTTTCTATGATGGCAGTATGGCGTCGATATATGCGCGCTCATCGATGGTTAAAGAAGTGCGGAATATGTCTGATTCCTGGCACTATTGGACAATTAATCCGGAAGGCCGGACGGATTTTATTTCGCTCAACGGTGATGATGAGTTTTTGTTACTGTCAGAAGTGCCGCCAGATCTACCCTTCGATCAAGTTGATGCGGAGGAAATTTTTCGCATTGCCGTAGGTGCCGCCATTGATGTTGAAATCATTTCAGTGCAGGAGTGGGTTGCCGGCCTGGCGATGGTTACCGATCACTATCAAAAAGGGCGGGTTGCCTTGGCAGGAGATGCAGTCCATCTGTTCACGCCGTCCGGTGGCTTTGGCTTCAATACCGGTATTGATGATGCTGCCAATCTCGGCTGGAAGCTTGCGGCGATGATTGAAGGCTGGGGCGGTGAACATCTTGTTGATAGCTATGAAATAGAACGCCGCCCGATCGGACTTAGGAACACCACCACCTCCGGTCAATACGCGAATAAAATCGGCAGCCTCAAATTCCCTGATTTTATTGAAGAAGATAGCGCCCGTGGTAAAGCTGCTCGCGATGTTTTGCGGGAGGATTTGGCCACTTTTAAAGAAGAGTTTGCCAGTCTCGGCATTGTGTTGGGCGCACGTTATGACGGCTCGTCTTTGATTGTTAGTGACGGCACGTCGCCGCCACCCGATGAACCCGCGAGCTATATTCCGTCAGCGACGCCGGGCGGGCGTCTGCCGCATTATTGGATTGATGATAAACTTTCGGTGTTTGATCAGCTGGGTCCCTGGTTCAACCTTGTGCAATTAGGTCCTGATGCGCCTGCGGTTTCAGATTTTGAGTTGGCAGCCGAAAAATTAAAGGTACCGCTGAATATTGTTCGTCTGAAGGAAGCGGCGGCTGAAGATCTCTATGGTGCGAAATTACTTCTGGTGCGGCCAGATCAACATCTTGCCTGGCGGGGCAATGAAGTACCGGAAAATGTCAGCGAAATTTTAACCGCCGTCATTGGCGGCTAAAGTTTACCAGACGGAAGCATTGGGATTGTCGGCATCGCGACGGCCATATTTCTTTTTACGGCGTTCCTTGTTAGGATCTAATTTCATTCCCATTTGCCGCCGTTGAGGCCCACGTTGAACCCGGTCACTCACGGATCGATGGCCGCCGGTATTTTCATCCCATTCAGGATTGGCCACGGTATCCGGATCAATGCCTTCTTCATAATACCATTCCGGGCTGGTTTCGTCTTTCTCCTTAACCTCTTCCAGTTCAAAGGGAATTCGAGCGGCTAAGGCCTTTTCGACATTGATGTTGCCATCCGCATCGAAGGCTTCTGCTTCATCCACTACTGCCAAAACTTCTGGCAACAATTCTTCAGGATTAAAGCCATCGCGCAGGAAATTAGTACCTAATTCATTGACGATTTTTGACGCCATCTTCCAACCTTCAGCGTCATCGACTGAAAGGCGGAATAAAAACTGGGTCTGGCCGTGGAAGGTATAGGTGCCGGTACGGCCAATCGCCCGGGCTAACAAGTTTTCGGCGAACATGATTAATTTTTTGCCGAGTTTGCCCTTGGGGTCGGTGCCCATCGCATTAAAAAACGGACCAAGATCGATGACAAAAACTTTACCTTCATTGCCGCGAACCTCCTGGCTTTCTTCCTTAGAGCTTTCGCGCAAAATTTCGCTAGTCGTAACGGTTACATCTGGCCCACTCTCATCAATAACAATCGTGCCACTATCAAGATCAATGCTGTCGTCCTCAGCGAAGCCGCCCATGCCATCATCGCTTTGAACGGTTTTTTTAATGCGGTCTAAAAATCCGCCTGATTTTTTCTTAGTCGGCTTTTTGGCTCGTTTTTTGGCTGATTTCGCCATATTTTCGATTTCCCGTAAGTTTCCGCCATGGTTTCGAGCGTCTTAATATACTAGCATTTAGTTGTATTTTTTGAAAATAGGTTAATTCTCCCTGATAAATCAAGGCTTACCATGACTTACTTGATCTTGAAGTGAGGCACTATTTGCCTATACTGCGCGCCCTATTAAGAAAATTATCGAATGAAGGAATAACCTAATGCCAAACGGGGCTAATAGTGGTGACGTCAAGAAAGTAGTACTGGCCTATTCAGGTGGCTTGGACACTTCGGTCATCTTGCGTTGGTTGCAAGACGAATATAACTGCGAGGTTGTGACCTTCACGGCTGACCTCGGGCAGGGTGAAGAAATCGAGCCGGCCCGGGCCAAAGCCGAAGCCATGGGTATCAAGGAAATCTACATCGAAGATTTGCGGGAAGAATTTGTCCGTGATTATGTTTTTCCGATGTTCCGGTCCAATGCGATTTATGAAGGCACCTATCTGTTGGGCACTTCGATTGCCCGGCCCTTGATTGCCAAGCGGCAAATTGAAATCGCCAAGGAAGTTGGTGCCGATGCGGTGTCTCATGGCGCGACTGGTAAAGGCAACGACCAAGTGCGGTTCGAGCTCGGCTATTATGGCCTCAATCCGGACATTAAGGTGATCGCGCCGTGGCGGGAATGGGATTTGAACTCGCGGACCAAGCTGATCGAATATGCTCAGCAGCACCAAATTCAAGTGCCCAAGGACAAGAAAGGGGAGCCGCCGTATTCGACGGATGCCAATCTGTTGCATATATCTTACGAAGGCAAAGCGCTGGAAGACCCTTGGACGGCACCCGATGAGAGCATGTTTACGCGCTCGGTCTCACCGGAGAATGCGCCTGATACGCCAACCATCATCGAAGTTGATTTTGAAGCCGGTGATCCGGTGGCGGTTGATGGTAAAAAACTGAGCCCGGCGGATTTGTTGACCAAACTTAATGAATTGGCTGGCGCCAATGGTATTGGCCGGATCGATATTGTTGAAAACCGCTTTGTCGGCATGAAATCCCGGGGCGTCTACGAAACTCCGGGTGGCACAATTTTGCTGTCGGCCAGACGCGCGGTTGAAAGTCTGGTGCTGGATAAGGGCGCGCTCCATCTCAAAGATGAGCTGATGCCGCGCTATGCCGAGCTGGTTTATAACGGCTTTTGGTTCTCGCCGGAACGGGAAATGCTGCAAAGTGCGATTGATCAGTCACAGACAAATGTGACCGGTACCGTGCGGCTCAAGCTTTATAAAGGCAACGTCATTGTGCTCGGCCGGAAGTCGCCGAACAGTCTCTATGATGAGGATGTCGCGACCTTTGAAGAAGATACGGTTTATGATCAGCGGGACGCTGAAGGCTTTATCAAATTGAACGCCCTACGGCTGCGCCTCGCCGGAAAATTAAAGAAATAACCTCTGTAACCGCATGATCCTCAACCCCCTAATCGTCATCCCATCGCAATTGGATGAATATGGTGAGCCAAAACGGCAGCTTGCCGATATCAATGGGCAGTCGATGGTGGTGCAGTCTTATAAGCGGGTCAAACAGGCCGGTATCGGCAGCATCATTGTCGATTGCGTTGATGATAGTGTGGCCGAAGCACTGGGCGAGGCCGGGGCTTATACGGTCAAGACCGATCCGGAGGAGCACCTTAAAAATCACAATTACAAAACTGAATCTGGCGCCGAGCGTATCGCTGCGACGGTGAACCGGTTCGACCGGTTTTACACCCATGATTTGATTATCAATGTTCATGAAGATATGCCGACCCTTGAGCCTAAATATATTCGCGCCCTGATGTATGCTTTGGTGGATCGGGAAGTTGGTATCGCGACCATGGTCTGCCCCTTGGAAAAGGGCGAGCTTGAAGATCGCTCAATCGTCAAAACCAGTGTCAATTGGAATGAAAACCGGACCGTCTATGTGATGAAAAGCAGCAAGGTCGGCACGATTGTCGATTTTTCGAGAGAAGCCGGGAATTTGGGCAAGCGGCCGCTCTATCGCCATGTGCCGATCTATGCCTATAAACGAGCGGCCCTCGATCGCTTTGTCAACTCACCGCCGACCGAGCGCGAGTTGGCAGAGAACATCGAAAGTTTGCGGGTGCTGGACGCCGGCGTGCGTATGGATGTCTGCCTGGTCGATAGCGCGCCGTTTAAAGTGAGTTCAGAAAAAGACCTGGATTTTGTCCGCGAAGAGCTCGATACGAGCCTTTAGGAGGTGTCCGATCACTTTCAATCAAACTTTTGACTGAAAGCGAATAAGCCAATTATTACTTTTAATATCAATGACTTATGATTTAATTATTCTGACAATTCGAGATCACGCAGGGCTGACAGATAATCAGAATCGCGTTTCCAGCGTTGAATGACAGTCTCGGCTGACCCTTGTGTAGCCGAGGTAAAAAACTTCAAGACCTCTCGAATCTCGCTGGAGAAATCTTTTACCGATTCCGGTATTGCCCCGCGGCTATAGGCAAAAATATCGGAAAACTCTGATTTTGAAATACCGATTGCCTTGCAGGCTATTGCTAGACCTTCGCCACCCGGCTCAAATAATATCCGTTTGACCAATTGCTCGCGCAACCCGCTCATACGGGTAAACAACGAGATGAATAAGCTAACCTCGCCAGCGCGCAATGACTGCATCAGCAGCTCTACATCGACAATACCATCGTCAATAAGTTCATCGGCCAGCAGATCGGATTTCCGTTGCTTAGAACCAGCCGAGACTAATTTGGCAAAAGTCTGGACCGCCGATTTTTCCAGCAAATCGTCGATCAAATTTTCATCAAGGTCGTATTTGTCGGTAATTGCTTTGCGCAGCGCGGCGGAGACCCATAAATACAGGCGCTGAGCCAGCTTTGGATTTAGATCATCGCGGCGGATGATCGGCTCACGGAAAGAATCGACGCGTTCCGCTTCATCAACTAGATATTCCATGGTTTTTTCTGAGATGGAGGCGTTGCCATTTTCCAGCAGTTTAGAAATAACTTCTTCATGACCGCTTTCTACCAGCGCATCTGAAACATCCGTACTGACCGATTGACGAATGGCAATTGCTAATTGATGTTCCATCGTCCGTTGGTGAATAACCTCAACGAGAGCCTCATCTTCAAGCACACCTGATTTACTCAAAATCGGATAGGCCACTTCGATTTCAGCATTGGCCAGGAAAATTGCCATTTCCACCGGCAATTCGGGCCACTCAGCGATGTTTTCTGCGATGGTCTTGCGGACCGAGCTTTCAAAATCATGAACTAGTTGATGCAATATATCGAGCGTGATCGTGCGTTCACGATCTGATAATACGGTATGACCATCGGCAAATAGGTCAGAAACCACTTTGCCTAAGGTTTCGCGGCCTTCAACTGACTTATCGCGGGCTATTTTTAAAAGTTCATTAGCATCCATGGCTCAACTCGAGTGGTAAATTTTAGTATTTCTAATAATGTAATGCGTGGTGCCCTTGCGCAAGATAGAAATTATATTGGCTATAGGTTAATTTTCACCTATCTGCTGCGGCGACACTGCAGGAGCGATATCTTCAGTGCCGATTTCTTCGCCCATTTCAATTTCGGTGATGCGTTCGCCGCGTTTGGTGATTTTTCCCGTCGACGTTCCAATATCGCTCAAATCTTTGTCAGCTTGCCGCATATGGGTATGCAGTTTTCCGACGCGATCATCCAAGCGTCTAACGTCTTCCAGCATAGTTTGCACCTCCGCCTGGATGACACTTGCTTGTTCGCGCATATGGACGTCTTTGAGGACGGCGCGCACGGTATTGAGGGTCGCCATTAGCGTTGTAGGCGAGACAATCCAAACTTTAGAGCGGTACGATTTTTCGACAATTTCCGGCAAACTGGCATGAAGCTCAGCATAAATTGCTTCAGACGGCAGAAACATCAAAGCTGATTCTGCAGTTTCGCCGGCGATAATATATTTCTCTTTGATATCCAGAACATGTTTGAGAATTGCCGCACCAAGGCTGCGCAAGGCAAGTTTCTGATCGACTTCTTCGGTGGCATTACGGAGGTCGTGATAGGCTTCAAGCGGAAATTTTGAATCGATGACAATCGGCCCGGGCGGGTTCGGTAGATCGATAACGCAATCGGCGCGTTTGGAATTGCTCAAGGTTACCTGAAACTCGTAGGCCGAGGGCGGCAGGATCGAGGTCACCAAATCATTGAGCTGAATTTCACCAAAGGCCCCTCGTGCCTGTTTGTTGGAGAGGATATCTTGCAACCCGACCATTTGTTCCGACAATCCGGTAATGTTCTGCTGCGCGGTATCAATAACGGCGAGGCGTTCGTGTAATTGTTTCAAAGTTGCGCCGGTTTTTTCGGTTTGTTGGGTGAGGCCGTCTCCCAACCGCTTAGAGAGCGCTTCCAGCCGGTCATTGACGGCGGCCTGACTTTGCTCCACCCGGCCACTGATTTCAGCTTGAGCTTGGCCGAGACGTTCCGACATTTGACTAAACTGGGTAAGTTGCTGGTTCATTTCGGTGCGGCTGCGATCGCCTTTGAGCAGCAGCAGTATCATCGCGCCCAACACTAAAACTGCCAGAATTATTAAGATAACATTCGTGTCCATCGTATTTAGAAAAGCCCCTTTTTGTGCTGTTGAATCTAGCCTGAGTAGTGCCTAAATAGCAATCGCCTAACGTTGGCCTTTTCAGATATCTTGACTGGACAGCCCGCGTGTCCTATTTCCAACCGAGAAAACGAGGATTTACATTCTAAACATGGCATTTTTACCTATCATTGTCGCACCTGATCCGCGCCTAAAACTAACTTGTGAGCCCGTCGCTGAAGTAACTGAAGAACTTCGCAAATTGATGGCTGATATGTTGGATACGATGTATGACGCACCTGGCATCGGTTTGGCCGCGCCACAAATCGGTGTAACCCAGCGGATAATCGTTGTTGATGTGACTAAAAATGACGACGAGCGCATGCCCTACCAGATGGTTAATCCTGAAATAACCTGGCATTCAGATGAGGTGTTGGATTATGAAGAGGGCTGCCTATCTTTGCCGGAACAATATGCGCAAGTTAAACGGCCCGATAAAATAAGGGTTAAATATTTAGACCCTGATGGACAAGCTCAGGAGATTGAAGCCAGCGGAATTTTGGCGACCTGTATTCAACACGAAATGGATCACCTCGACGGCGTGCTATTCGTTGATCATATATCCAAGTTGCGTCGCGATCTCATCCTGCGAAAATTAAAAAAGTATAAAGCCCAACTGCCGCCAGAAAAAGTTGAGACTCATGGCTAAAAATAGAGCGCTTTTTACCAATGACTGAGCAGCTTCGCCTTGCTTTTATGGGCACGCCGGATTTTTCGGTGCCGGTGCTCCGGGCCTTGGTTGAGGCGGGCCATGAAGTTGCTTGTGTTTATTCCCAACCGCCACGGGCAGCGGGACGTGGCCAAAAACTCAAGCCGAGCCCGGTTCAGGGCAAAGCGGCAGAGCTTGGCATTGAGGTGCGTACGCCAACAAGCCTCAAAAGCGAAGAGGAGCAGGCTGCTTTTGCCGCGCTCGATCTCGATTGCGCCGTGGTGGTGGCTTATGGCTTGATCTTGCCACCAGAAATTTTGGCAGCTCCGCGGCTTGGTTGTGTCAATATTCATGCCTCTTTGTTGCCGCGGTGGCGGGGTGCCGCGCCCATTCAACGAGCCATTCTAGCCGGTGACGAAATCAGCGGCGTCACCATCATGCAGATGGCTGAAGGCTTGGATACCGGCGATATGCTGCTGAGCAATCAACTGCCAATCACGTCCGAGACCACCGGGGAAAGTCTGCATGATGCTTTGTCTGCAATGGGGGCGGAATTAATATTGGAAGCGCTCAGCGGTCTTCAGGCGGGTACGATTACAGCTCTGCCGCAACCAGTAGAAGGCGTCAGCTATGCCAGCAAGCTCGAGCGCCAGGAAGGCCACATCGATTGGCAAAAAACTGCCCCGGAACTTGAGCGCTTGGTACGCGCCTTTACGCCGTGGCCCGGATCGTGGTTTGATTTTGGCGGCGAGCGCATCAAGATACTGACTGCCGAGTTGGCAGACGGAACAGCTGAGCCGGGCACCGTATTGGACAATCACCTGACCATTGCCAGTGGCGAGGGCGCTTTGCGTTTGTTGAAAATTCAACGCGCCGGCAAGGGACCGATGGCGGCAGCTGATTTTTTGCGCGGCTTTGATCTGCCCGTCGGCAGCAGACTGACCTGATGCAGCGCTATAAGCTCAAAATCGAATATGACGGCAGCGGCTTTGTCGGCTGGCAACGGCAAAAAAATGGCCTCGGTGTGCAGCAATGTATGGAAGAGGCGGTGGCGAATTTCTGTGGCGAGCAGGTGACTATATTTGCCGCCGGGCGCACTGACACAGGTGTCCACGCCTTGGGACAGGTTGCTCATATCGATATTGAAAAAGCCACCACGGCCGATAAGGTGCGTGATGCGCTCAATCATCATCTTAAAGATGTCGCCATCTCCGTGCTATCGGCAGAGGCGGTTGATAATGATTTTCACGCCCGTTTTTCAGCCCTGCAACGGGCCTATGTCTACCGCATTATTGCCCGCCGCTCCCCCTTGACGATCGAGCGGGGCCGGGCCTGGTGGGTGCCGGTAAAACTTGATGCCGAGACGATGCATGAAGCGTCACAAATATTATTGGGGAAGCACGATTTTTCGACTTTTCGAGCCGCCAATTGTCAATCTGATAGTCCTCTCAAGACGTTGGATGATATCCGGGTCGAGAGCGAGGATGAGGAAATTCGCATCCACGCCCGGGCGCGCTCGTTTCTCTATCATCAGGTTAGAAATTTTGCCGGTTCGCTAAAATATGTCGGTGAAGGCCGCTGGACTGTGGCGGAATTTAAAACTGCTTTCGAAGCCGCTGACCGCACCAAAGGTGGCCCGACGGCGCCGCCGGAAGGCCTCTACTTCACCGAAGTAATTTATTAATTAACTCGGCGGTTTTGGGGCGATGAGGTGGCGGGCGACGGGACGGGTCTCGCCGAGGTGATACTGCATCACTTTTTGCTCCGCCGCTTGATCGGCTTCGGTAACTCGGTGGTGCTGGCGTTCGTGTTCGAGCCAGGACTCAACTAAAAAATATTCGAGATAACGCCCGGGTTCTGAGACGTCCTCAAATATCCCCCAGGAAAAAGCGCCGTCACGACGCCGAGTATGACCGAATTCCTCCATTGCTGTCTGAAAGGCTTCACGGTTCACCGGATCGATTTGGTATTCAACGGTTACCATTACCGGCCCCCGGTCTTCCTCAATATCTTCCGCCATCACCGGTACCGGCCAATGAAAGGACGGCGTCAGATTGACGCTCGGGTCAGCTATTATTTTCCAGCGCCAAGTTACTGGAATAGCCAGCGCTGCGCCCGCTGCGGCAATCAACAGTGTTGTCGGCACTCCAACTTGGTTCGCGATATTGCCCCAAATGATACTACCACCGGCCATGGCGCCAAAATACACCGTTAATAACATTGAAAGTCCACGGGCGCGTACCCATTCGGGTAAGGCGAGTTGAGTGGACACATTGAGGCTTGAGAGCACGGCCAGCCAACAAGCTCCAGCCAGCATACTGGCCATAATTCCGGCAAGTTGATTTGATGACATAGCAAAAATCGCCAGCACCAATGCGGTTCCGGCGGAACCGAGGGCGACAACTTTGTTGGGTCCGAGATACTTTTTGAGCCACGGCAGGCCAAGCGCTGCCAGTACCGCGCCAAGGCCAATACCGCCGAGCAGCAGCCCGTAATAGGTGGGACCACCTTTAAGAATATCACGGGCGATCAAAGGCAGCAGCGCCCAATAGGCTGTCGCAAACAGGAAAAATCCAATCGCGCGATAGAGCGTATTACGAACCGGCCCACTTTCTCTGGTATAGCGGAGGCCCGCGCGAATGGCGCCGGTAAAGCGTTCAGCCGGCAGTGCCCGAGCTTCGCCCGATCCCGCCTGCCACCACAGCAATACACCGATAACAAAAATAAAGCTCACGGCGTTAAGTATAAAAGGTGCCCACAGACCAACCGCTGCAATCACCAATCCGCCGACTGCCGGACCGATGGCACGGCTGACATTAATGCCGACGGAGTTAAGGGCGATTGCCTGTTGCAACTCGGTCCTGGGCACCAATTGCGGTACAATGGCTTGCCAGGCCGGCGCGATAAAAGCTGCACCGGTTCCCATCATTAGCGTAAAGATTAACAGCAACCACGGATTTATTACACCTAGGTAGACACTGACGCCCATGCCGATGGCGACCAAGGTCAGGCATATCTTGACGAAGAGCAGAAGCCGCCGTCGGTCTACGATGTCCGCCAAGGCACCCGCCGGCAGAGCAAAAATAAATACCGGCAGAGTAGTTGCCGCTTGAACCGAAGCGACCAAAAATGGTGATGGTGTCAAGGTTGCCATTAACCAGCCAGCCGATAGATCATGCATCCAGGTGCCGACATTCGAGACCACGATGGCCACCCACAGCAAAGTAAAAATCTTGTGGCGAAAGGGCGACCACGGGGACAGGGCGGACAATTCGCTTGCCGTGGATGATATTTTTGGTTTTTCTGCCATATCAGTCAGCATACTGCGCGACATCGCCGGTCTAAAGATATAAAGGAGGATTACCATTAAATTTTTTAAAAGCCCGTCCCTGGTTTTTTTTGGCCTGTCGGTATTCTTGAGCCTGGTTTTGCTCTTGATGCCGCCACCGACGGGCATTGAGCCGGTTTTGATGAAAGCCGGCGCGGTGATCGTTCTGGCGATCGGCTTGTGGGCGACGGCAATTGTGCCGTCCTATTTTGGTTCCCTGATATTCCTATTCGCTGCTGTGGTATTGGCGGTTGCCCCGCCCAAAGTGGTTTTTTCCGGCTTTCACGCTGGCGCGATGTGGCTGGTTTTTGGCGGTCTTGTGTTTGGCTTAGGCGTCAAGCGAACCGGCCTCGATAGCCGCCTGGTCCGCTCGCTGCTGACCCATTTCCCCAAAGTCTACATCGGCATGATCTATGGCGTATTTTGGGTCGCGACGTCTTTGGCATTTATTATGCCGTCGGCGGCAGGGCGTGTGACCTTGTTGGTGCCGATCATGGCCGCCTTGGCGAAAGAGCTTGGATTCGGTGAGGAAAGCAAGGGCCGCACTGGTTTAATCCTGGCCGCCTCTTTAGGCACGATGGTGCCGGCCTTCAATATTCTGCCGGCCAATGTGCCGAATATGGCTCTTTATGGTGCGGCCGACAGTGTGCTTAGTATTCAACTGACCTATGCCGACTACTTTCTGCTCAATTTTCCGGTGATGGGGGTATTCGCGCTGGTGGTTTACCCGGCGCTGATAGCGCTCTTGTTTAAAGACATCCCGAGATATCCCGATCATCACCAGGATATTGCCAGTTGGAGTGGCGATGAAAAGCGTCTGTTGCTATTTTTGAGCATTGCTTTGTTGCTCTGGATTACCGATAGCCTGCATGGTATCTCTCCCGCCTGGGTGGCTTTGGGAGCTGCTATTTTATGCCTGTTGCCTAGGCTCGGCATGTTGCCGTCGAGTGTGCTGGGCGGCGAGATCAATTATGGCCCGTTATTGTTTTTGGCGGGGGTAATCGGTCTTGGGGCGGTTGCCAATCATGCCGGCTTGGGTGCGCTCATTGCCGAAAATCTCATGCAGATTTTCGATTTTCAAAAGGGTGCCGATTTTCAGAACTATGCATCGATTTCGCTCACTAGCATTGTCGTGGCCTTGTTTACCACTATGCCGGCGCAACCTTCCATCATGGTCCCAATGGCAGAGGCGCTGGCACAAGCAACGGGATGGTCCGAACTCAGCATCATTATGGTCTCGATGACGGCGTGGGGAATTTTTCCCTTTTTCTATCAAACACCACCTGTCGTCGTCGCCGTGGCGCTCGGCAACCTTAAAATATCAGATGTTACTAAGGTATTGATTTGTTACATGATATTGGGAGTATTAATCATGTTACCGCTGCATTTTATGTGGGGTCAGTCGCTTGGCATGTTTATGACAACATCTTGAAACATTAAATTTCTCACACCTATGGTATCAAAACGGCAAAAGAAGAAAAAATTAATCATCTGTTATTTGTGAATAAAAAAAAGGGTGTTTCCAACCGGGACACCTACTTAGCTCAATCTCTTACCTCTAGAAGCGGTTCAATTTTTTCGCGGATGTTCTTGGGCATCGGCGCTGATTGCCGTTTCTGCATATCGAAAAATACCTCGACCGTGGTTTGGCTGGCGCAATGGTCGCCGGTATCCGCATTATACATGCGTTGTTCATGGCTGGCGCTTTTGGAACCGACCTTGGTCCAGGCCCCTTTGACAACCACCGGCAGACCGGCGGTAATTTCATGGATAAAATCGATAGAAATGTTGGCGACGACGGCGCCCATACCATTTTTGGCAAGGTCGCTTTGCTTGATGCCGGCATGGTGCCACATCTGAAAGCCGCCATCGTCGAAGAAGTGGGCATAATAGCGTACATTTAAATGGCCGAAATGATCACAGTGTTTAGGTAGCACAATGCCCCGGTAGGTGACGAAAGAATTTGACCAATCAGGTAATTCCGACATTTTACTTTCCTTTAGGGTACCTGCAGCATTCCTTGGGTGATGGTATTTATAAATATGCTGAGCACGAGATCAATCGTCACCAATCCGGCAGCCAGTAAATTAGAGATCTCAAGCGCGGTACGGGTAACGAACCAGGTATAAAATAAAACCAGACCCAATAACAAAAAGCCGATAAATGATGATCCGGCACCTTCCAGCAGGTGGGCCTCGACCAGCAGGGCAAAGGGCAAATACAGCAGATTCTGAATTACTGAGGCCCAATTGTAAGCGACGATATAGCGGATATAACGTTGGCCGATACCGAGAATGTCGGTGAGGTGAAACAGCAACAAGGGGAAAGCGACCCAGCTAACGACATAGGCAATTGTCTCAACGGCGCTAAACCGCAACAGCGGAACGGTTGAATCGTTAACCGAATAACGGACCATCAGCAACATGGCGAACAATGGAGCGATCAAGATGGCAGCGGTAAATGATCGCCAAAAGCCTTGTTCGGTAGCGTTAAAGAACGCCATCCCTCCGGTATCACCGCGTGCTAGGCGTAAGGTGCCGTAAAGTGATCTGATAATTTCACTTAAAGGTGCCATTTGATTTAGCTGCTTTTCCCGAAAAAGCGTTCCAGCACAGCCGTGTAAATATCGGTCAGCGCGGTCAAATCTTGCACGGCAACACATTCGTTGGATTTATGCATGGTCTGACCGACCAGACCAAACTCAGCGACCGGACAGTAATCCTTGATGAAGCGCGCATCAGAAGTGCCACCAGTGGTGCTCAGCTCAGGCGTGTTGCCAGTGACGGATTGCACCGCACCAGCAATGATTTCACTTAACTCGCCCGGCGGCGTTAGAAAGCTTTCGCCTGAAACATAAATATCCAAATCGTATTTACCGCCAATTGCATCAAGTTTTTCCCGCAGCCAGCTATCAAGCGTCGCCGAGCTATGGAGATCGTTGTAGCGGATATTAAAGACTGCTGTCGCCTTGCCGGGAATAACATTGGTTGCAGGGTTGCCAACATCGACTGTTGAAATTTGCAAAGTCGAGGCTTGAAAATGATCGGTGCCGTCATCCATCGCCTCAGAGGTTAAAGCGTCGAGCATATTCACCAAGCGGTGGACCGGATTATCAGCCAAATGCGGATAGGCGGTATGACCCTGCACGCCATGAACCGTAAGGGTGCCGTTGAGACTGCCGCGGCGGCCGATTTTGATCATCTCGCCAAGCTCTGTTGGATTGGTTGGCTCGCCGACCAGACAGGCGTCAAGCACCTCACCTTCGGCTTTCGCCCATTCCAGCAGTTTGCGGGTGCCATTGATGGCCGGTCCTTCTTCGTCGCCGGTGATCAGAAATGAGATCGAGCCACCGAAATCACTGCCGTGGTTCGCCAGAAATCTTGAGGTGGCTTCGGCAAAGCAGGCAATAGCGGTTTTCATATCGGACGCCCCCCGACCGTAGAGCACGCCGTCTTTCACTTCGGCGCCAAATGGATCATCCTGCCAGCTATCGGGATCGCCGACCGGCACCACATCGGTATGACCGGCGAAACAGAAATTGGGTGAGGCTGAGCCCAGCCGCGCATAAAGATTTCTCACGTCCGGCGTATTGTCAGCTGAGAAGGTTTGGCTGTGACAGCTAAAGCCAAGATCTGCCAAAGTGTCCTGCAGCACTTTTTGGGCGCCACCATCCTCGGGTGTCACGCTCGGGCACGCAATCATGGCGCGGGCTAAATCTAATGCATCTATTCTGGCCACTGCAGTTATTTAGTCTCTCAATAACTCGTTGACGGAAGTTTTGGCGCGGGTCCCTTCATCGACAGTTTTAACAATCACTGCACAGTAGAGACTTGGTCCCGGTGAGCCATCCGGCAAATCTTTGCCCGGCAAAGAGCCCGGCACGACAACCGAATAAGCCGGCACCCGGCCTTGATGAATTTCACCGCTGGAACGGTCGATAATTTTTGTTGAGGCGCCAATAAACACGCCCATCGAGAGGACGGCACCGGTTTCGACAATAACG
>JABIIH010000081.1 GCA_018649245.1 Rhodospirillaceae bacterium
CATCCCCGGTGGCATGGAAATGATGGATAAACCCGCCATCCACGCGACCGAAGAATTTGTTCAGGCCGGCTACCCGCTCGATGCCGAGGCGCTGTTGATCGTCGAACTCGATGGTCCGGAAGCTGAGGTGGATCATCTCATCGACCGGGTGCAGGAGATCGCCAAGGATTTAGGTACCGGTTATTTCCGGGTCAGTGAAAATGAAGCCGAACGGGAAAAATTTTGGGCCGGTCGCAAAAATGCCTTCCCGGCAGTGGGGCGCATTACGCCGGATTATTACTGCATGGATGGCACCATCCCCCGGGCGCGGCTGCCGGAAGTTCTAAAGCGTATGGAGGAGATGTCAGAGAAATATGAGCTTCGTGTCGCCAATGTATTCCATGCCGGTGACGGTAATTTGCATCCGCTCATCATGTACGATGCCAATGTTCCAGGTGAGCTTGAACGGGCGGAAGATTTTGGTGCTGATATCTTGAAGCTCTGCGTTGAAGTTGGTGGCGTCTTATCCGGTGAGCATGGCGTTGGCGTCGAAAAGCGCGATCTTATGGGCACGATGTTTACCGAGGAAGACCTCAACCAGCAACAACGCGTCAAATGCGCCTTTGATCCTGATAGTCTGTTGAATCCTGGAAAAGTTTTCCCAACCCTGCACAACTGTGCTGAGCTGGGCCGCGTTCATGTCCACGGTGGTCAAACCCGCTTCCCTGATATCCCCAGGTTCTAGAGGGTGGAATCGTGACTGATCGCCTGTTACCGCAAACCAATAAAGACGTGTTGGATATCATCCGGGCTGCCGCTGAAGATAAGCAGACGCTGGAAATTATCGGCGCTGGATCAAAAGTTGATTGGGGACGGCCGGTAAATTCTTCGGCTTTTCTCGATCTGACCAAACTAACCGGTATCATGTTGTACGAGCCGGCAGAACTGGTGTTATCGGCTGCTGCCGGCACATCGATGATGGAAATTCAGCAGGCTTTGGCGGCAGAAAACCAGCAGCTCGCCTTTGAGCCGCCGGATTTTTCCTCGCTTTACGGCGGTAATAACAGTGGCACGTTGGGCGGCACTATCGCGGCTAATTTGTCCGGCTCAAAGCGCTTGCAGGCCGGTGCGGCTCGGGATCATTTCTTAGGCTTTGAAGCTGTCAGCGGGCGCGGTGAAGAATTTAAATCCGGCGGCCGGGTGGTCAAAAACGTCACCGGCTTTGATTTATCAAAACTGCTGGCAGGATCATTTGGCACCTTGGCGGCGATGACATCGGTGACAGTGAAAGTTCTGCCAAAGCCAGACAAAACTCGAACGGTGTTGCTCTATGGGCTTGATGATGAGGCGGCGGTCAAGGCTCTCAGTGAAACCTTGCAGGGACCGTTCGAGATAAATAGTGCGGCGCATTTACCGGCCAATATTGCGGCCAAATCAGCTGTTTCATATATTGCCTCTTCCGGTGGCTCCGTTGCGGCTGTCCGTGTCCAGGGGCCAGAACCCTCGGTCGAAGTGCGCTGCCGGGCGGTGCGCGCCTTGTGGCAAGCCCATGGCGAGGTTGAGGAATTACATGGCCACAATTCTGAAAACCTATGGCAGGAAGTGAGGGATATTGCCAAATTGTTGAGCAATCCTGAGGATCAGATTTGGCGGCTTTCGGTGCCGCCGTCTACGGGTGCCGGTGTTGTGGCGGCGATTACCGGCCAGCTTGAAGGTGAATATTATTATGATTGGGGCGGTGGGCTCATTTGGCTGGCGCTTGAGGCAAAGGCCGAAAATTCAACCGCAATCCTTCGTCAGGTAATAGATAATTCCGGTGGACATGCGACCTTGGTACGGGGCAGTGCGGAGCTTCGCAGCAGCATCGATGTGTTTCATCCTCAGCCGGAAGAGCTCGCGCGCTTGAGCAGTAAGATAAAATCCAGTTTTGATCCTGCCGGTGTGCTTAATCCAGGCAAGATGTACAAAGTGGATGGGTGACGGCTGATGAAGACCGAATTTACCACTGCTCAACGCAGCAATCCGATAATCCAAGAAATTGAAGCTAATCTCCGAAAATGCGTTCATTGTGGATTTTGCCTGTCTGCCTGCCCAACCTATTCCGTGCTGGGTGACGAGCGGGATAGTCCGAGAGGCCGGATCTATCTGATCAAAGATATGCTGGAACAGGGCGGGGCACCCAACCCGGAAATTGTCTCCCATGTTGATCGCTGCCTGTCATGCCTAGCCTGTATGTCGGCCTGTCCATCCGGCGTGCATTACCAGCACTACATCGATCATGCCCGGGCCTATGTCGAAGATCACCATCAGCGTCCGTGGTTTGATGGTGTGCTGCGGGCCGCCCTGACTTTCATCTTGCCCTATGCCGGACGCTTTCGTCTGGCGCTTAGTCTGGCAAAATTCGCCAAGCCCATAGCCTTTTTGTTCGGCACTAAATTGGCCGCCATAATCAATATGGCGCCGGGTACTATCCAGAAACCTACCTTGCCGGAGGGTTCGCAAATCTATCCAGCAGAGGGGGTGCGTAAAAAGCGCGTCGCACTCATGCTAGGCTGCGCGCAGAAAGTTCTGCGGCCTTCGATCAATGAAGCGACCATTCGATTGCTAACACGTTTCGGCTGTGAGGTCGTGGTCTCCAAAGATGTTGGCTGCTGTGGTGCGCTCACCCACCATCTTGGCAAAGACGATGCGGCACGGGATTTCGCTAAATCAAATATCACGGCCTGGAGCCGCGAGTTTGAAGGCGGGGGACTTGATGCCATTGTTATCAATGCAGCTGGCTGCGGTACCGAGGTCAAAGACTATGCATATCTGCTTAAAGATGATTTGGCCTTTGGCGAAGCGGCGCAAAAAATATCCAAACTCAGCAAGGATATTTCGGAAATTATAGCTGATCTCGAATTACCTTCATCAATACCAACAGATCTACCTGATGTAATCTACCACGATGCCTGTTCTTTGATGCATGGCCAAGGCATTACGGAACCGCCACGCCAGCAATTGCGAAAGGCCGGCTTTAATGTTGTCGAGATTCCTGGACGTCATTTTTGCTGCGGGTCGGCCGGCAGCTATAATCTTTTGCAGCCGGAAATGGCCGGTCAGTTAATAGACCGGCGGCTCGGTGGAATTGATGGCGTGTTGTCTGAAAGCAGCGCCGAAATTATAGCGACCGGCAATATCGGCTGCCTGGTTCAATTGGCGAGCGGGACATCCACGCCCGTCGTGCATACGGTGGAATTGCTGGATTGGGCAACTGGTGGACCTTGCCCTGAAAACCTGCCTCATTAACCTGTAACGTCAATTTGATGGCATAGCTCGCGATAAGTCAGCCATAATGGCAGGATGAAGAACGCGTCTTTATCAGTTATTTTTTCCTTCGTCGTTTTTGTTTCCCTGCCGTTGCAGGCTGGGCAGGAGGATAAGCGACTCGATTTACTATTTGCTGGTCTGGCAAAATCCAACACTGCCCAGGAAGCTAAATCTATCGAAAATTCAATTTGGCAAATCTGGATTGAAAACAAAAATCCGCCGGTTTCACGGATCATGAATTTTGGCATAAATTCGATGAATGCCGGAGCGCTGAAAGCGGCGCTCAGGGCCTTTAATGAAGTGATCGAAATGGACCCAAAATTTGCCGAGGGCTGGAATAAGCGCGCAACGATCTATTATTTACTCCAGGATTACCCGGCCTCGGTCAAAGATATTGCTCAAACTTTGCGCCTTGAACCCCGGCATTTTGGCGCGCTTTCGGGGCTTGGCCTTATTAATGCAGCATTGGGACGGCACCGGGCAGCGCTTAAGGCGTTCGAGCAGGCCAGTACGATTCACCCGCAAATGAGTGGCGTGCAACAGCACATCAAAATGATAAAAGAATTTTTGAAGGGTGAAAAAACTTAAGCTGCTAGTAACCGAAAATACCGAACAGGCCTTGAGCTTTATCCTGCGGTGAGGCCAGTTCCAGCATATTCTGGATCAAACCCATATTATTTTGCGATACCATATTGATGTTATTGATCGCCAAGTTAAATTTTAAATTTGCGGCGCGGTTTATTGCGGCATTTGCCTGAATTTCTTCTGTGACGAGGTCGGCGACTTCCTCTTCAAGATTGGCAATTTCCTCTTCGATCATATTAACATTGCCCAGCAACAAAGATGTGTTAGCAGTCAGGCGGGTAGAGTTGGTGTCGAAATAGATAATAGCGGCATCAATATCGTCGATCGCTTCCTGAACGGCGGTATCATCAGCAAAGCTCGAATAATATTCCGAGTTAAGCACACCTAAACCGCCACGGTTAAGGGTGCCGGTAATTGTGTCGGTACCGTTGCTCAAAGTAACGCTGTCATCGGAGTGATCCATGCTTTGGACCGCCATATCGGTGGCGGTATATTCTAGCCCAGTCGCGACATTGGTGCCGTCATTTGAATATTGTTTATAAATATTGTTACCTTTTTCATAGCGCCAAGCGTAGCCATCGGCATCAACGATTTCATGCTCGGTGCCGAGATAGGCGCCTTCCAGCGTCGTAAAGCCTCCATTCTTATTTGTTGGTGTATAGAGCGTTTTGGTATCCCAGTCTGGACCCGTGGTATTGCCAATTAAATTGACGTTTTGATAATTCACAATCTGGTTGGCGCCACTGGCCCGGGAATTGATGTTGTTGTAGAGATCATCAAATTCGCTGGCTGCTGTGGCGCGATCATCATCAGATGTCGAGCCCAGCAGAGCCTCCAGATTTGATTTCATGGTATCGAGATCAACTTCAATAAAGCTCGCTGCATTTTTGGCCTTGGTGGCGGCGGAAACGTTATCTGATATTTTGTCTTTGAAAGCCTGCAAGCGAAATGATCTCCGCCGCGCTCGGCGATAGTCGGCATTGCTGTCAAAGTCGACGGCCTGATCAGATTTTTGCTCATTTAAACGCTCAACCAGGCGCTCGGTGATGGTCACCAATGAGCCCATACCAGCGACTTGGTTATTAGCTAATTGAGTATTGATAATTTCAGCAATACTGCCGAGTCCGACGGCCATTCTGGTCTCCAAATCGTCGGGATAATGGCATCCCGCGCAAGATATTTGTGGCAATCTGATATTCTACCAGATCAGATATTACCACCTCGTAAAGGCGTAACATCTTTTATATGGTAACTAATATACCAGATATCACGAAAAATTGGCAGTGATAGTTGTCACAAATGCTTGAATCTTGGTTTAAGGCCGTATGTTATTGATTTAGTTTCTATAATTTACATGATGGGGATGTATAAGGAGAGTTAAAATGGCTGATCAGCAGGTGGTTGTTATTGTTGGTGCCGGGGCGGGATTAAGTGCTTCGCTGGCGCGTAAATTTTCAGGCGCCGGGATGAAAGTGGTACTAGCGGCGCGAAATACTGAAAAATTAGCGGAATTGGCTGCGGAAGTTGATGCTGTTGCCTATGCCTGTGATACCGCCGACCCCACCAGTGTGCAGGGGCTATTTAAGTCGGTTGGCGATGAATTGGGCGTTCCCGAAGTCGTGGTCTTTAATGCCAGCCAGCGGGTGCGGGGTGAAATCACCGAAATTGATCCTGAAGAAGTACGCCAAGCTGTGCTGACGACCTGCTTCGGTGGATTTTTGGTCGGTCAGGAAGCGGCTAAATTAATGCTAGCGGCCGGCCGCGGAACCATAATGTTTACCGGTGCCTCCGCCGGCGTGAAGGGCTTTCCAAAATCGGCGACTTTCGCGATGGGGAAATTTGGCTTGCGTGGCCTCGCTCAAAGTATGGCGCGGGAGCTTCATCCGCAAAATATCCATGTTGTTCACGTTGTCGTCGACGGCGGTATCCGTTCAGCTGACAGAGATCGAGTCGATGGCCGTGGAGACGATGGCTGGCTATTGCCGGAGGCGATTGCTGATACCTATTACCATCTTCACACCCAGCATCGCTCTGCTTGGTCGTGGGAAATTGAGGTCCGACCTTGGGTTGAAAGTTTTTAGCTATTCCATATCCAGCGCGCGTTTATAAAGATCGAGCAATTCCTCCTGCTCACGGCGATCAGCACCATCCAATTTGCGCAAACGAATGAGCTGGCGCAGGATTTTAGCATCAAACCCGGCAGCTTTAGCTTCGGAATAGACTTCGCGAATATCTTCGGCGAGGGCACCTTTTTCTTCTTCTAAGCGTTCAATACGCTCAATTACAGTTCTCAGCCGTTCACTGGCTATGCCGCCAACATCTACCATTTAATTTCCCCAAAATTTTCTAAGACACTAAAGTCTGTGATGAATAACTTCTGACGATTTTGTAGCGGGCCAGGTGGCGCCCTGCAAGATCGCATTTTCGAGTTTTACAAATTGTCTCAAGACAATTTCACTGTGGCAGTGCAACTCTGCTGCCTGTATAACCCCGCCCTATGTCTGAACTGCACCAGAATAAAGAAATTGGCCAGCGCGCGGTTGTGGTATTGCTGCTCGGTGCCGCCGCCATCTCGCTGGCGCCGATCTTTGTCCGCCTGAGCGAGCTTGGGCCAAGTGCGACGGCATTTTATAGAATGTTCTTTGCGATGCCCGTGCTCTGGCTGTGGATGCAACAGGATAAAACCAATGACACCGTTCACCGGCAGCCGAATTCTCTCGGCGATTTTGCCCGTTTAGCTCTGGCCGGATTGTTTTTTGCCGGTGATCTATCTTTCTGGCATTGGTCGATCAAACTAACCTCGATTGCGAATTCCACCCTGTTGGCAAATTTTGCGCCGATCTTTGTCACCCTCGGAGGATTTTTTCTGTTCGGTGAAAGATTCAGCAGGACTTTTCTAATCGGTATGACATGTGCGATGGCAGGGGTGGCGTTTCTGCTTGGCGACAGTTTTGCCTTTAAACCCGATCATCTTTTAGGAGATGCCTATGGTTTGGTCGCTGCCATGTTCTATGCCGCCTATTTAATGTCTGTGGCCCGGCTGCGTGCTGAATTTTCAACTGCCTCGGTGATGACCTGGTCAGGATTGGTAACCTGTGCGGTCCTGGTGCCGGTTACTTTGATCTCTGGCGATAGCTTTTTTGCTCCGACATTGTTTGGTTGGGCCATGCTCATTGGCTTGGCGTTAATATCTCATGCCGGTGGTCAAAGTATGATCGCCTATGCCTTGGCCCATTTACCGGCTGCCCTTGGTTCAGTCGGCCTGCTCCTGCAGCCAGCCTTGTCGGCCATTCTGGCCTGGTTTATTTTTGGCGAAAATCTCAGCCTGCTGCAAATGTCAGGCGGCTTGGTTGTAATTATCGGAATATATATAGCCCGCCGCGGGACGCGGTAATAGAAAACGTGATATGCCGCAGGCTTGACAGGAATGAGTGGGCAGGGAAGTCTGCAGGTAGAAAAAATTTTAATTCCAGGGGCCCCAATACTATGCGTGACGATCAAATTGAAGGCATCGGCTATTTTGTTGATCTGCAGCCTGAAACCGAGGATTTTTTAGCAACCGTGTTAGACGGTCTGTCACAACAGCAGAAATCAATCCCGCCGAAATTTTTTTATGATGCCAAAGGCTCGAAAATCTTTGATCAGATTTGCGAAGCGCCGGAATATTACGTTACCCGCACCGAAATAGCGCTGATGAATGAGATCGCTGGCGAGATCAATGAACTGGTTGAGCCGGGCTCGATCGTGGTCGAATATGGTTGTGGCTCAAGTTTGAAAATCAGAGCGCTGCTTTCGGCCTTGCCCGATCCAGCTGAATATTTAGCGATTGATATATCCAAGTCTCACTTAATCGCCACGGTAAAGGAAATTGCTGCCGATTATCCGAAGTTACGCGTTGGCGCCATCTGCGCTGATTTTTCTGATGCCCTGAACTGGCCGGCAGAAGCCAATGCTGAGCGTGATCAGCGTCTGGCTTTTTTCCCTGGTTCCACCATCGGCAATCAAACACCTGAAGAAGCTCTGCAGTTTTTGGAGCGCGTGCGCCATCTGGTTGGTGACAATGGAAATTTGTTGATTGGTGTGGATTTAAAAAAAGATACCGATGTTCTGAACCGGGCCTATAACGATGCTGCCGGCTACACGGCTGATTTTAATTTGAATTTGCTGCGCCGCATTAAGGACGAGCTGGGCGGCGAGTTGGATATTTCAAGTTTTGAACATGATGCTTTTTATAATGAAGATTTGAGTCGCATAGAGATGCATTTAGTCAGCCGGCTCGAGCAATCAATTGGGATCGGCGGCCAGCAATTCGACTTACTTAAAGGGGAGAGCATTCATACCGAAAATTCGTATAAATACTCCATCGAGGAATTTATTGAGCTTGCTGGAACTGCGGGATTTAATTCGCTAAAGACCTGGACTGATGCGGATAATTATTTCTCAATCCACTATATGGCGGCAAAATAACAAGCGGGGCGGATTATCCGGTAATTGCCTCGCGCCCCTTATCGGTGATGCTGGCTTTATTAAACCCGGCGCCAAAGCTCGAAAGCGTCACCCATTTGGCATCGACACATTCTTTTAAAGTCCGGTCCAATATCTCGTACTCGCCGTTATCGGAAATACCGATATCACCGGACATTATTAAAAGTTCTAAAAGCAATTTTTGTTGCGGTAAAATTTGTGACATAAATAAATTCCTATAAAGCGAGCGTAAATTACGGGATGTCCCATCAAATATCAAACACACTGTTTTATGTCCTAGCCAATTATGAATAATTCAAACAATGCTGATACGAATGTACGCATAGAAACTCGGGGCGGCGCGTTTCTGTGGACTTATTCGCTACTGGTATTTTCTCAAATTCTTTTTGGCAGCAACCAGATATTGGCGCGGCTGATTGAGGGCGCTGTGCCGCCGATTGGGCTTTCTTTTTGGCGCTGGATTGTCGCAACCCTGGTCGTTCTGCCTTTTACCTTGAAATACCTTAAGCCATATATGCCGCTGGTTTTAAAGGAATGGCGGATTTATGTCGGTTGCGCCTTTTGCCTGATCGTTTTGGGTAACACGACCATTTATATCGCGCTTAATTACACCACCGCCATTAATGGCGCCATTGTCTCTTCGGTGCAGCCGGCGATAACGTTTGCCATGTCCTGGCTGGTGCTCCGGGAGTTGGTCAGCAAAGGTCAAATCGCCGGCGCTATGATTACCATTATGGGCGTGCTGGTGATTATCAGCCAGGGAGATCTGGCGATCTTGATCGGTTTGCGGCCCAATCCTGGCGATCTTTGGATGATCGTCTCGGTGATGGGATTTTCGCTCTATGCGGTGTTGCTGCAAAAACTACCCTCCGCCGTGCCGGCAGTTCTGACCCTCAACGTCATTCAACTTCTTGGCATCATTCTGCTGTTGCCGTTCTATGCCTTCGAGACGGTTTATATCCGGCCCATGGAGCTCAATCAGGTTACCATCACAGCAGTATTGTGGGCAGGGACTATTGTTGCCGTGGCGGCGCTTGGTCTTTGGAACTACACCAACCGGCGGCTCGGCGCGAATGTCGCCAGTGGCACGGTTCATTTGCGTCTGGTCGCCATTACGGTGATGGCGATTGTCATCTTAGGCGAAAGCCTCGAGATATTTCATCTTATTGCCTTTGTCATCATTATGATCGGTGTGTTTGCCATTACCAAAGCAAAACCGCAGAAATGACGGGTCGGAAAATGCTCTAGCGCGATAAATGCAATTTGAGCTTGATCAAGGAGGTTATATTTTCTCCTGGCTACATTGACGCAATAAAACTAGCTTATATTAAATAAGTCGGAACATAAAATGGAATGGAAACTCGAATACAGCGTCGGTGATGAAGATTTGGATCGTGATCACATGTCCATACTCAATGCCCTTGATCGCGTCAAAAAAGCCCAAAAGAATAATTTAGAAGATGATTTTATCGGTATTTTGCTCACCCAGTTGGTCGAATATGTCGATGGCCATTTTGCCAAGGAAGAAGAATATATGGCCAAAATCGGTTTTCCCGGCTTGGCCGAGCATCATGACCGCCATGTTGAGATGAAAGCCGAACTTATCCGCCAGCGCGGTGAATTTCTAAAAGACGGTAAAGCTAATTTCGACGAGCTTACCCCCTTTCTAAACGACTGGTGGGAAAAGCACATTCTCGAAGCCGATATGGATTACAAACTCTACGCCGAGAGTAATTTGTAGTCACCCCTAAAGCGCAAACTCCAAATTTGCCTGTCCGGTGCCGGAGCTGCCGAAATACTCACCCAGTAATTCGGCTTTACCGCTGTAGTCGTTCCAGCCCAAGGCGCCCAACAACATCGCCGTGTCGATCATCTGGCATTCGCCAGCGCAGCGGGCGGCGTAGTCCGGTAGCATTTTAATGAACTCTTTGATCTGGCCGGTCTGCCACAACTCGAGCACGCGGATATCAACTTGGCGGTTAAACTCGGTGTTGGTTTCAAAAGCGCCGGCTTCGGATTGATCATTGGGGAAAAACTGGTGCGACAGGGAGCCGCTGGCGAGCAGGCCAACTTTGCGGTCACTTTTTTCAATCGCCTCCCGCATCGCTTCACCCATGCGGCGGCCTTCATCGATGCTGGCAAACTGATTGGCGGCGATTGGCAGCACACTAGCATAAAGACCTTGGTTCATATGGCGCATCGGGATCAGCGTGCCGTATTCAACCTTTAGATTGGGGGTGTCATGAGCCATGGCGCGAAAACCGGAATCCCGCACTGTATCGGCCATTAGATTGCCGAGCTCCGGATCGCCGTCATAAGCATACTCCATATCTTCCAGAAAATGCGGCAATTCGTGGCTGGTAAAAGTCGCGGCATGATGGCCGGCAGCGTTGAGGTGGAAGCCCTGGTTGACGATCCAATGGGTATCGATCACAGCAAAGGTTTCGACCCCGGCTGCCTTAGCGCGTTTGCCGAGTTCCACCAGCCCATTGATGGCATTATCTCGAATGCCTTTGTGCTGTTCGTACATCTCCGACATCCAGATAGACGGTACATGGGTAACTTTTGCCGTGAAAACGAGTTCGCCCATAGGGGTTCTCCTAACTTGCTATTTCAAAAATCGGCCGGCATCGACAACGATGCGGGCGCCGGTTGAGGTTTTCAGATGAGTGACGCAGGCCATAATCGCGTCGGCAACATCTTCAGCCTCAACGACGGTTTGCAGCGGTGAAGTTTCAGCTAATTTCTCCAATTTTTCACGCCCTCGCTCGGGCAAAAAATCGGTTGCAACAGCGCCGGGTGAGACACAATTGACGCGGATTTCCGGACCCAACACGCGGGCCAGCGAGAGACTCATGGTGTCGATGGCCGCTTTGCAGGCGCAATAGGCAATAGAACTGCCGGAGCCCTTGAAACCGGAGACCGAAGACAGGTTAACAATCACGCTGTCGCCGCCGGCTTTTAAGAGCGACCTAAATTCCCGGATGACCGAAAAGGGACCGCGCACATTGGCGATCAGCATTTGATCCATGAACTCATCATCCAGGGCATCAAGATCGTCATGGGGGATGGCTTTGGTGAAGCCGGCTGAGTTTACCAATATATCAAGCTTAGGGTGGTTGGCTTTGATGGTTTCGGCTGCCCGTTTAACCGAGGCACCGTCTTCCAAGGTCAATTGCTGGATCGAGTGACCGTCTCCGGGCAGGTCGGCCAATATTGCGTTGGCGCGGTCTTCACCAGTATTGTAGCCGATAATCATTTCGGCACCGGCGTCGGCTAATTTCCGAACCGCCGCCGCCCCGATGCCGTTGCTGCCACCGGTAACGAAGGCAATTTTTCCTGCAAGTTCATCGCTCATAGACACTATCCTTAACTATTTGCCTAACGACGGCACTTTGTGACTGTCAAGAGCGACACAGACGTTTTTGGTTTCCATATAAAACTCAAAACTATAATCGCCGCCATCCCGGCCAATGCCGGAAGCTTTCATGCCGCCGAAAGGCGCCGGCAGATGCCGGTTGTTTTCCGAGTTCACCCAGATCATACCGGCGTCTAAGGCTCGGCCCAAGCGATGGGCGCGGCCGACATCACCGGTCCAAACATAACCGGCTAAGCCATAATCTACATTATTGGCAATCTCTAAAGCTTCCTCTTCACCGTCAAAGGGGATGGCTGTCAGCACCGGCCCGAAGATTTCTTCTTGGGCAATCCGCATGGAATTATTGGCATTGGTAAAGAGCGTGGGCTCGACGAACAAGCCGCCATCAATAATCTCGGCAGCTTTGCCGCCAACTTTAATCTCAGCGCCATCTTGATTGGCAATATCCCAATAGCTGTTCACCTTGTCGAAATGACGTTGATGGATCAGTGGGCCAATCTCAGTTGCCGGATCAAGGGGGTGGCCGACATTTAAATTGCCGACTCGCTCAGCCAGTTTCTCGACAAATTCATCATGGATTGAGCTTTGCACTAACAGGCGGCTGGAAGAAGTGCAGCGCTCACCGTTGAGGCTATAAATCATAAAGACCACGGCATCCAAGGCACGATCCAGATCAGCGTCTTCAAACACGATAACCGGATTCTTACCACCAAGCTCGAAATGCACGCGTTTGAGGGTATCGGCGCCCTGTTTCATGATCATGCTGCCGGTTTTAGATTCGCCGATAAAGGCAATAGCTTTGATATCGGCATGTTCGGTGAGCGTTTTACCTGCCGTTTCGCCAATGCCGTTCACTAGATTGGCGACACCTTCCGGCACCCCGGCGTCATACATAATCTCGGTTAACAGCATAGCCGTCAAAGGGCTCCATTCGGCAGGCTTGTGGACGACCGTGCAGCCGGCAGCTAGGGCGGGCGCAATTTTCCAGGTCGATAACATAAACGGCGTGTTCCACGGGGTGATTACACCAACCGGACCGATTGGCTGGCGGATCGAATAGTTGATATGATCGCTGGCCGGCATTGAATGACCGCCGGTTGCCTCCACGGCCTTATTGGCAAAAAAGCGGTAATTTTCGGCGCCGCGTAAAGCCGCCTTGCTCATAAAACGCAGCGGTTGGCCGGTATCCATACATTCAACAAAGGCAATTTCTTCGGCCCGTTCAATGATTTTATCGGCGACATTGTGGAGAATTTTCGCACGATTGGCGCCATCCATATCGCGCCAGGCCGGAAAAGCTGCCATGGCGGCAGTCGAGGCTGCGTCAATATCATCGGCGCTGCCCGCCGAAACTTGGTTCAAAATCGTGCCGTCAACCGGTGAAATGTTCTCAAATACCTCTTCAGATTTGGCCTCAACCCGTTGGCCATTGATAAAGTGGCCCATCGTGCCGCTTTCAAATTGGGTTAGATAATTGTTGGTGGCGTCCAGGTTTTTGGCAAGTTCTTTGGAAATATCAGCATTATCAAGCATTGGCTCGTTCCTCGATATATTTATGCACATTGTTTTTGTTTATTCTAAGCTCGCCATCAAACTCGTTCAACTCAGCTGACATGGCCAGCGGCCCGTTCTCATGCAGGGGTTTCAGATGACTATCCACGGTGGCGAAGATCTGATTGAGCGCGCCCATTTTGGTCTCGTGATCCCGGCCTGGACCTATTTTAAGCTCGACATGAACAAAGCCATTGTCTGGATGGCCGTCGCCGATCTTATAATTTTCGCGCTTGGCCGCCCGCACCCGTAAGCCGCCGATTGGAAAAACGCCGGTCTCAATGGCGGTGGCATGGACTTTCTCAATGAGGGCGTCCAAATCCATTTTATTTTCAATATTGTCAGAGTATTCGATAATGATATGCGGCATGTTCCCGTTTTCCTTCCCTTGGCCTTCCCTGCAGTTCCGACATTTAATTTGACAGCCGGTATTTATTGTTTAACATGTTAACTAATAAATAAAATGAGTCAATACCAAGGATAATATCAGGGAGGAAATCCGTGTCATATGATCTTACAAAATTAAAAGGCTCGATCCCACCTTTAATCACACCGTTCAAAGATGGCGCGGTTGATTATGACGCCTATGCCGGTTTGGTTGAGTTTCAAATAGATAAAGGATCGCACGGTATTTTGGTCAACGGCACGACCTCGGAGCCGTCGACGCTGACGACGGAAGAGCGCAACACTACCGTCGATATTGCCATGAAGACCAATAAGGGGCGGCTGCCGATTGTTGCGGCAACTGGTTCACAGTCACTAGCGGAATCGAAAGTTCTGACCCGTCACGCCGCCGAAGCCGGCGCCGATGCCCTATTGATCGTGACGCCTTATTATATCCGGCCACCACAACGCGGGCTGATCGAATATTATCTCGATGTCATGGCTGGCATCGATGTGCCCTGGATGATTTATCATATTCCAGGCCGGGCAGTGGTTTCGGTGACACTGGATACGGTGAAGGAGCTTAAAGACCGCTCACCTAGCTTTGTCGGTATGAAACACGCGGTCAATGATTTGGCCTTTGTTTCGGAATGCATTGATGCCTTTCCCGATTATCTGGTGTTTGTCGGTCTGGAAGAACTGAGCTTTCCCGAAATGGCGATTGGCGCGGTTGGTTTGATGAACGCGGTTGGTAATCTCCGGCCGGATTTGCTCGCTGATATTTGCCAGGCGGTCTGGGATAATGATCTCGCCAAGGGCCGGGAGTTGCACCAGCGTCTGCTCGAGATTAATCAAAGCGTGTTCTATGACACCAATCCGATCCCGATCAAATATATGATGAAGCGGCTTGGCATTATTCCTGAAAATCACCACCGCCTGCCAATGATGCCGGCAGAGCCTGAACTTGAAAAAAGGCTGGATGGCGTGCTTGAACGCGCCGGACTGCTTTAAAGAAAGAGAAAAAAATGAAAATTGCAAGTTTTGAGAAAGATGGCAAAAGCAGCTATGGCGTCGTCACCGATGATGGCATCATTGATATGGGCCCGCGTATTGGTGCTGAATACCCCGCCTTGATTGATATCTTAAAGGCTGATGCTTTTGCTAAAGTAAGTGCCGCCGCAGAAGGCCAGGCCGCGGATTTTGGCTTGGATGAAGTTACCCTGCAAAGCCCCGTGCCGTTCCCTGAAAAAATAATCTGCATTGGCGTCAATTACGGCAATCGCAACGAAGAATATAAAGACGGCTCGGACGCACCAAAAAACCCCAGTGTCTTTTTACGCACGCCCGGTTCTTTCGTCGGACATAATGAGGACATCTTGCGCCCGCCGGAATCGGATCAGCTCGATTATGAAGGTGAGATCGTGCTGGTGATCGGCAAAGCTGGCCGCCGTATACCGGAAGCAAACTTTGCTGATCATATCGCAGGTCTGAGCATAATGAACGAAGGCACCATCCGCGATTGGGTGCGCCACGCTAAATTCAATGTCACTCAAGGCAAGAATTTTGGCTCCAGTGGCTCAATTGGACCCTGGATGGTGACAGCGGATGAGTTCGATAACTACGATAATCTCGCCGTGCAGACCCGTGTCAATGGTGAAGTGCGCCAAGATGACGTCATCGACAATATGATTTTTAAAATTCCTTTTCTGCTGAACTATCTCTCGACCTTCATGGAATTAAAGCCGGGGGACTTAATTGCCACCGGCACACCGGTGGGCGCCGGCGCCCGCTTTGATCCGCCAATCTGGCTAAAACCCGGTGACGTGCTGGAGATTGAAGTGCCCTCGGTCGGTGTATTGCGCAATACCTTTGCTGATGAACAGGTCTGATGGCAGCTGATAAACCAGAAAATATACGCGATTTTTCCCGCTCGCTGCCGATGGCGTTGTTACGCGCGCGTGAAGCCGCGATGGAACGATTTCGCCCCAGTTTAAGAGCCCATAAATTAACCGACCAGCAATGGCGGGTCTTGCGCGCACTTTTTGATCATGGCCAAAAAGATCTCGGTGAGCTGGCAGAGATGTGCTGCCTCTTGAAGCCCAGCATTACCCGCATTATTCGCTCAATGGAATCACGGCAATGGCTGATCAAACGAGCGGATGCGAAAGATCAGAGACGGACGATTGTTTCTATCACTGCCGAAGGACGCGAGATGATCGCAAAAGTCGGCCCGATATCAGAGCAAGTTTATGCAGAAATTGCGGCAGATTTTGGCCCTGATGAACTTGAAGACCTCTACCGGAAATTAGATACTCTGGTTGAAAAACTGGCAAAACAATAGGCATGGCTGACACAATGAAACAAACCACCGGCGAGGTTATTGTCGCTTCACTTTTGCGGCACGGCGTTGATACAATTTTTGGCGTGCCCGGCGCGCAAACTTACGATCTGTTTGAAGCGCTCTATCAGGCATCTGACAAGATTCGGATGATAACCGTGCGCCATGAACAGGCGGCGGCCTATATGGCATTTGGTTATGCGCGTTCCACCGGCAAAGTAGGTGTCTTTACGGTTGTACCGGGACCCGGCGTACTCAACACCATGGCCGCTCTTTGTACCGCACTTGGCTGTAATGTCCCGGTGGTGTGTTTGACCGGCCAGGTGCCATCGGCTTTTCTTGGCAAAGGCCGGGGTCATCTGCACGAGTTGCCGGATCAATTGGCGACTTTGCGTTCGATGCTAAAATGGGCAGAGCGGATCGAGCGGCCGGAAGATGCCGCTGACAAAGTTTTTGAAGCGTTTAAACAGGCGCAAAGTGGCCGGCCCGGTCCGGTTTCGCTGGAAACGTGTTGGGATGTGCTCGGGCAGCAGGGCGAAATTACGCTGCCGGAAGCACCCTATGAATTGGTGCAGCCTTCAGTTAATGAAGCTGAAATAGCCGCTGCAGCCGATCTTATTGCTAAAGCCAAACGGCCCATGATCTATGTTGGCGGTGGCGCGCTCGAGGCGGCTGAAGAAGTTAAGGAACTGGCGGAACGTTTGGGTGCGCCGGTGTCGTCTCAGCGGGCTGGCCGCGGCGTGATGGACGAAGATCATCCATTGACCTTCTCGCTGCCCTGCGCTTATCAAGTTTGGCCGGAGACGGATTTATTGATCGGGATTGGCTCCCGGCTGGAAGGCCCTTATATGCGCTGGGCCGGTATGCAATGGGTTGATGCGCCGGGTCATTCTCCAGACAACGAAGGCCCGACGCTCATTCGCATAGATATCGACGAGCAGGAGATGGCACGATTTACACCGCATGCCGGTATCGTTGCGGATGCAAAGGCGGGAACGCGGGCGCTGATTGAGGCACTTGCCGAACGCGGCACCAATTTCGAAGACCGCAGTGCCCAA
>JABIIH010000291.1 GCA_018649245.1 Rhodospirillaceae bacterium
CCAGGGATTTATCGGCCCCAATTTTATCGAACGCAGCCAAAGCCTCATCTTCCATTTCTTGATACAACGCGCCAATATCCTTGGGCTCGGCAGCATCGACCCGGCGCACATGGGAGCGCGCATAATCTTCACCAATATCCATCGCATACATGCCAAACGCACTATAGAGCGAGGCGACATGAGGAATAATCACCGATGGAATGTTAAGTCGGTCAGCAATAAAGCCAGCATGAACGGGCCCGCCGCCGCCGCCTGCAATCATCGTTGCTTGGCGAACATCGTATCCACGCTTAGTCGAAACCTTAATAATTTCATCGGCCATCGACATGTTGGCGAGCGTGAATATAGCATGGGCTGCTTCGATCACATCCATCTCTAACGGTGCTGTTACTTTCTCAATGGCAGTTTTGGAGCGCTCAACATCGAGGTTCATATCACCGCCTAAGAAAAAGTCAGGTGACAGTAAACCCATAATCAGATTTGCATCCGTCACGGTTGGCTCCTCGCCTTTACCAAAGCAGGCTGGGCCAGGATCCGCGCCCGCACTTTCTGGGCCAACTCGCAGCAATCCAAGCGAATCAATGCTCGCGATACTGCCGCCGCCGGTGCCGACACTTTCAATATCCACCATACGGATCGCAACCCGCTGATCGGCCACCCAACTGTCACTGGTTGTCGGAATTTCGCCTTTACGTACGAGGCCGACATCGAAACTTGTACCGCCCATATCGACTGATAACAGCTGGTCCTTGCCTTCGATCTCACCGAGAAATTTAGCGCCAGATGGTGCAGCGGCAGGACCGGAGTGCAAAAAGTAAACGGCGCGGTCGATACATTGATCAACAGATTGGACCAGACCATTTGCCAGCATCATCAGCAAGGAGCCGTTAAAGCCTGAAGTCTTCAAGCGTTCTTCCAGCCGCCTGAGGTAATTGGCCACTGCGGGGCCGACATAGGCGCCAACCGCCGTCGTATTAAAACGTTCAAACTCCCGCCAGACATGAATGGTTTCATGCGAGGTCGTGACATACATATCCGGCGCAACATTTTTAAGGATCTCAGCGGCCCGTCTCTCATTGGTGGGATTGGCGTAAGAATGCAGGAAACAAACGGCTGCGGCTTCAACACCATCAGCTTGGAGCTTCTCCACCGCCGCAGCGGTTGCATCATCGTCCAGCGGCTCATAAATTTCACCGGTATACAGCGTTCTTTCGGGCACACCTAAGCGCCGGGAGCGCGGGATCAAGGGTCTGTTTGGTGGAATAAAAACGTTAAACAGAGAAATATGAAGCGGCTTGATGGCGCGGCGGATTTCCAAAAAATCACGAAAATTTTGTGTTGTCAGCATACCGGTCTTGGCACCCTTCCCGGTTAGCAGAACATTGGTTGCCAGGGTCGTGCCATGAATAAGCACGCTGATCGAGCCGAGGAATTCTTCAACCGTCTCGCCGAATTCCTTCGCCGCTTTGGCAACGCCGTTCATAAATCCATCTGAAGGATCGCTCGGAGTTGTCGGTGTTTTGACTAATGAAAATTGGCCGGTCACTTCATCAAGGACAAGACAGTCAGTGAACGTGCCGCCGATATCTACACATAATCGCTTTGGGTTTGGTGCCATAATTCATACCTCTATTTTGATTTAGAGATAATATTATACTAAAATATATTTCTTGTATACAAAAAATCTTGTAATTATTCACTTTATTATATTTTTGACTCTAAATCTCGAAATTTTCGATTTAGCGCCGAAATAAAATTAGAAACACCATCAGCACTGATACTGGAGTGTTCCTTGAAAGAAACTTCTGCTGCATCTGATTCTCGGCCTAAAATCATCTCAACGATACGGCTATGCTCTTGGTACGGAACAGCAATCTGAATTGGCTCTTCCATATAGACGCGTCGGTAAGGCATCATCCGATTACGAATAGAAAGTGCTGGCATTGTCATGCATGGACACCTCCTAGACTGCAAGAATTTTGATGGATCACTTCAGAGGTGGTCAGGCGGTTTTCGCAGCAATTACCTCCATTTCAATCAGAATTTCAGGATTAGCTAATTCGCTGATGACAACCCACGTGGAAGCAGGTGTATGGTTATCATTTAGATATCGAGCCCTGTGCTTGCCGTGAAATGAACGACCACTAGGATCGGTCGAGTAAACATTTATTTTAACAATGTCCTCTACCCCAAAGCCGGCATCCTCTAAAATCAAAAGAGTGTTTTGCCACATTTGTTCATCCTGCTCCTCGAAGGTTTCCGGCATGGTTCCATCTAGTCTGATACCGACCTGACCGGCGAGG
>JABIIH010000183.1 GCA_018649245.1 Rhodospirillaceae bacterium
GATCGGTCAATAATGCGCCTCAATAATGAGGTGGGGGTTTATCCGGTAAAATAGCTTGAACACCATCCTCAAGACTAAGTAACTGATCTTTAAGCATCTCAACTGTGCGGGTGAGCACATCAAGGCTCTCCCATTGTTTGGTAATGCCGTCACTTAAATCCTGAATGATGCCTTCCTGATGCGCCGCGTGAGATTCCAACTCACTCACCCGCGCCGCTAATTCTACATCGTCGCTCATCCGCTTCGTCCTTGTATTCAGTTCTACAACTGAAAATATACGCGTTGCTTTAGAGTGAGGCAAATTCAGGCACAACAAATATTTCAGTCGGTGAAGCTATAGAAACCTCCAAAATTTTGCGCTAAGCTATCCTAATTGAATTTAACAATTAGTGGCAATTAGCACGATGAAAATCTCCCGATCCAGTAGTTTCTATTTTTTAGTGTTTATAGTTTCCTCCGTATTCACTTTAAGCTTCGTTTCCGAATATGTGCTCGGACAGCGGCCTCCGGCGCGCTATCACACTGCCTTGCAATCGAGCGGCGTTCAGCTGGTCACCGCAAATGAAACCATGGCTGAGCCCAACCGGGTCAGCATTCGCATCAATGGTGGTGTGCGGGTCATTAAAGCCAATGGCGTGCCGGGACACCAAGTGGGCCAGTTCCCCAATCGTGGCAATCCGCACTCAATCGAGGCGCAAAATTATAAATTTGAAGTGCCGGCTGAACCCCAATTTAGTGGCGGTAAAATTGGCGTCGGTTTGAGGAACTTTGGCATTGCCGTCAATGGCGTGCCGTTCGACCCAAGTGCGGCGGAGTGGTTCAAAGGCTGGCGTGGTTCCGAATGGCGTTATGAGGCGTTATCAGGGGCGGTGCGGCTCGGTGTGGATGAAAACTACGCCCATGTTCAACCCACCGGCGCTTATCATTATCATGGCCTGCCGTGGGGATTGTTGAACCGCCTCAACGTTTCAAAATCATTACACTCGCCGCTGATTGGCTGGGCCGCGGATGGCTTTCCAATGTATGCGCTCTATGGCTATGCCAATGGTAAGAACGCTGCTGGTGGGATTAAGCAGATGAAATCGAGCTATCGGGTGAAATCAGGCAATCGGCCGGGTGGCCTCACTGCACCCGAGGGCAGCTATGACGGCACTTTTATTCCTGATTATAAGTTCGTTGGGGGTAGTGGCCAACTGGACGAATGCAATGGCGCTCAAGTAACCACCCCAGAATTCCCGAACGGTACCTATGCCTACTTCCTGACCGAGAATTGGCCTGTAATCCCCCGTTGTTTCAATGGCGCGCCAGATGATAGTTTTGCGCTGCGGGGTCCTGGTCGACCGGGTGGTGGTGGCCGTCCCGGCAGACCTCCCGGAGGCAGACCCGGATTTGGACCTCCTCCAGGCGGGCGTTTCGGCCCACCCCCAGAGAGGCGATAATAAATTGAATTGGACTATCAGACGGCAAAGATTTCGGGCACTTATCGAAAGTGAAACATGTGTCCATCCGGGATCAGTTTTTGATCCTATCTCAGCGCGCATCGCCGAGGATTTAGGTTTCGAGGTGGGTATGTTTGCTGGCTCCGTTGCCTCAATGACGGTGCTGGGTGCGCCTGATCTTATAGTGCTGACACTTTCTGAATTTGCGGAACAGGCTTACCGAATTTGCCGCGCCGGCGATCTCGCTCTGCTCGTCGATGCCGATCATGGCTACGGCAATGCGCTTAATGTAAAGCGGACCGTGGAAGAACTGGAAACCTCTGGCGTCGCCGCCCTCACCATCGAAGATACTGACTTACCGCAGCCGCATGGCACGGTAGGTTCAACCAGATTGCTGTCAATTGACGAAGGAGCCAGTAAAATGAAAGCGGCCTTGGAAGGCCGCCAGGATAGTGAACTGGTCGTTGCTGCCCGCACCAGCGCCTTTGCCATCACCGATAACAATGACGCCATCGCGCGTGCCAAGGCATATGAGGCGGCGGGTGTCGATGCCCTGTTTTTTGCCGGTGTCAGTACCCAAGAACAAATTGAGTTGTTGAACGCCAACGTATCCTTGCCGATATTTATCGCCCCACGCGGTGTCGAAATAGGCGACCGCTCATATCTCGCCGGTAAAGGTGTGCGCATATGCCTGCAAAGCCACCAGCCCTTTGCGGCGGGTGTCCAAGCTGTTTATGCCACCTTGAAAGCCCTACGCGATGGTGTGCCACCGGCAGAGATTGAGAATACCGCTTCAAGCGAACTGATGAAAAAAGTCACCCGCGACGCTGACTACCAGCGGCTGATGAAAGAATTTCTCTAGATTTGCTGACGCCAAAGTTGACTGCGGGAGCGACGAAAGTGGTCTCACGAGCATCCTCCGCGTCCCGAATTATGTCAACTAAGCCACTCTGATGGTGGCTTTATAAGACCCGATATTAAGGGCCTTAAAATAATAGTTTAGTCGTTAGCGACTAAGTTTTCAGCAGATGATTTTCCGTTCTGGCCTTCGACGACTTCGTATTCGACTTTCTGACCTTCACGTAGCGTCGCCATGCCGGCGCGTTCAACGGCTGAGATATGTACAAAGACATCTTTACCGCCATCTTCTGGCTCAACAAAACCATAACCTTTAGTGGGATTGAACCATTTAACAGTACCTGTAGACATAGTATTTACCTTATCAAAAAAAAACGAAGTGCGTTTGTGACGCATTCGAGCATCGATTGAAAGCTTTTTATTTCAATTATTTACAGTCTTTTTGGATGGCTACTATGCAATCGAGAGCAATTATATAACCGTAAGTACCGATCAGATGGCAAAATTGTAGAATATGTAGTGGGCGATTGATTAAATGTTCAAATATATTGCAGAAAACTGCGGTTTTTGGACTAGGCTAGAATTAGCCACAAACCCCAAAGATTAACCTTTACCTGAATATTTAGCCAGAAATCCGGCTTTGTCTTCTTCTCGTTCAAATAGTATTTTCAAGGTTTTTACCTGAGTTTGTTCGTCGAACTCTTCGATCCCAACAATACATTTACCTCTCGAATTGGCTTCCAACCATTCTTCAATTTCCATCGCCGAACCCGTGGTTCTATATTCGACACCAGTAAGCTCACCTTCGGCGGTCATTGGACCTTTAGATTTTTTTGTATTTCCGTGTCGACGCCCATGTTCTTCACGCAGCTTCCTGCCAACGCCAGCCAGGAGTTTTAGTCTCATGTTTTTTAGCGACATCTGTGTCCAATCCGGCAACTAATTCGCATTTAATTAAAACAATGAGGTTCTAATCCATAAAAGTCAATTAAAGCTATGGTTGAAATCGCTGAAGCGCCGGCACGCACATGCACCTTTAAAAAAAATTATTAACCACAGAATTCAAAGCGATTCATAGAACCACCCGCTACGTCAATTTCTCAACGCCTAGATCGTCCGCCGTTTTAGCCAGAGCTTCTAAGAGCCCGTCATGGAGCGGCACGCCGTTAGCTTCACGGTCTGCACGTTTTTTATGACTTTGCTCACCAGGCAGCAGCACTTCGTCATAGCCAGGCAAGGTTGGTGAGGCTTTCATCATGCGGTAAATATTATCGACATTCGATTTGAATGTCTCGACATCGGAAAAGGCAGCGATATCAATGGCGACAATAAATTGGCCGGTATTGGTCGGTGTCTTAAAATCGGCATTAAAATCAACCACGTCTTTACCAAACGCTGCCCCGTTAAGCGTGCCGGCCAGCAAGCCGAACATCAGCGCCAAGCCGTAGCCTTTGGGACCGCCAATCGGCAATAGAAATCCATCGTCGGATTTGGTTGGATCGGTGAGCGGCTGGCCCTGGCGGTCGATCATCCAGCCCTCCGGCATCTGCTCGCCCCGCTGAGCCGCTGTCTTAACTTTTCCGTAAGCCGCCACCGTCGTCGCCATATCGAGCACAATTGCCGGCTCTTCCTTGCCCGGCACAGCGATGGCGATGGGATTGGTGCTGAGCAACATCTCAGTGCCACCCCAGGGCGGCAAATGATTGGCGTTACCGATCGCGACGTAGAGTCCGATCATATCCGCTGCCATCGGTATCTTGGCGTAGAGCGCGGCCGGTCCAGCGTGATTGCTGGCATGCGAGCCAACCCAGGCAACACCACTGTCCTTGGCTTTTTTGGTCGCGAGCTCGGCACAATAGCGCATCACCAAATGGCCTTGCGCATTGTCACCATCAACCAGCGCCATGCCGCTTTTTTCTTTTTCAACGCGAATATTTGGGGTGAGATTAAGCCCACCCTCATTGATGCGCCGGATATAGCCGGGCAACCGGAACACGCCATGACCATCCGAGCCGTTAACATCCGCCTCGGCCATCAAATCAGCAACGATGCGCGCGTCTGCATCCGGCATGTCGGCTGCCACCAAAGCGCGATGGCAAAAATCGGCAATTTCGGCGCCGGAAAAGCGCTGCGCGATATCAGTCATAGTTGCCCCTCAATTCCCCCTTTAGCGTGTTTTATTGTGGTGTAACGACGTCTTCGCCAGACAGATGTTCGACAGTTTTACCAGTCGCTTGAAAGGTCCGGGTAACATTGGCTGAATCGTAAGTCCAGAGAATAACCGCACGGGTATCGCCAATATTGACGAAGCGATGATAGACGCCAGCCTTAATATAGGTCGTGTCCATGGGCTTCACCGGGGTCAATTCACCTTCGATTTCGACGTTACATTCGCCTTCGAGCAGCACGACCTGCTCGTCACAATTATGGCTGTGAATGGGCACTTCTTTGCCGACTGGAAAGCTAGTCAATCCCGAGGTTATGCGTGAGCCGCATTTTTCGTTGGTAACAAGAACCGTGGTGATTACGCCGTCACCTCGCTCGTGGGTCGGCGCATCATCAATTTTGAATATTTTGGTTTCTGACATTTTTCTTCCCTGCTTTTTGTCTTGGCAAATTGACTGTTTCACCTTGCCGAATAGCATACTAATATCAACAGGTATCGCAATGTCTTATATAAGAGTATAGAATGCGTTGCATAAGCAGGGATAACCAATAAAGCAGGTCAACCATGGCACGGAAAGCAGCGGCATCTGCCGCAAATTCAAATAAGACTGCAACAAAGTCCAAAAAGGGCCAGACTCTTTATCAAAAAGTCGACAATATCATTCGCCAACGCCTGATCGATAACGTTTGGAAGCCGGGCGACGCGCTGCCGAGCGAAATGCAACTGGCATCAGAACTCGATGTCAGCCAGGGCACGGTACGCAAAGCTCTCAATGATATGGTAACCGAGAATTTGCTCTATCGGCGCCAGGGTCTCGGCACATTTGTTTCCGAGCACACCGAACGCCGGGCATTGTTTCTCTATTTTAGTATCGTCGGCAATGACGGCACTAGATTGCTGCCGGAAAGTAATATTTTGAGCTGCGAAGAGAAAATGCCGACCACCGAGGAAGCTGAAAAACTCCAGCTCAGCCAGGGTGAGATGATCGTGCAGTTCCGGCGTATTCGCTTTTTTAATAACGCGCCAGCCATCGTTGAAACAATTTCCCTGCCGCTTGAGCATTTCCCGGGTTTTGGCACCGATGTCGAGCCACCCAATAATCTGTTTCGGTTTTATCAATCAGCCTACGGCGTCACGGTCGCCAAAGCGGAAGAGCATCTCAAAGCGGTTAGTGCGTCTGCCGAAGAAGCGGAACTGCTGGGAATTTCCGAAGGCGCACCTCTGTTGGAGATCGACCGCATTGCCAAAATGCTTGATGACAGCCCGGTTGAATGGCGGGTCAGCCATTGCGATACCAGCAATTACCGCTACGTCGCCGAGCGCGGGTAGCTCCCTCCTAATCCTAAAATTGGAGTGCATTTAAATGCCTAAAACAATCGGCTATATCGGCCTTGGCGTCTTAGGCTCTGCCATGGTGCCGAATTTGATCGAGAGTGGCTTCGAGGTTATTGGCTACGATGTCCGCACAGAAGTTTTGGACGAGCTCGGCAAACTGGGTATGCAAGTGGCCTCCTCGCCTAAAGATGCGGCGGAACGCTCCGACGTTGTAGTCTCCTGCCTGCCGAGCATTGAGGTCTTACTCGACGTCTTTGGCGGCGAGGACGGTATAGATAAAGCTGACAAGGCCGGTCAAATCGTTATTGAAACAAGCACTTTTCCGGTCGACGCCAAGGAAAAAGCCAAGGCCTTCATGGATGCAGTAGGGAAACGGATGCTCGACTGCCCGGTTAGCGGCAATCGTGTCCTCGCTGTCAAAAAACAACTGACCGCTTTCGGCAGCGGTGACGAGGCGGCCTACCAGCAAGCCGAAGATATCATCCAAGGCTTTGCCAGCCGGACCTTTTACGTCGGTGAGTTTGGCAGCGGCATGAAGATGAAGTTCTGCGCCAATATTCTTAATCTGGTGCATAACAGTGTCGCCGCTGAGGTTATGGTGCTCGGCATGAAATCCGGCCTTGATCCTGAAATGATTCATCAAGTGATCAGCGGTTCCGGCTCAAGCTCTTCGATGTTTGAGGTCCGGGGGGCGATGATGGCCAACAATAATTACGACCATGAAGGCATGAACTTTTCGGTGCCGATTAAAGATTCCCGATTTATCTCGGACCATGCCCACCAAATGCGGGTGCCGACACCGATTTATCATGTTGCGCTACAATCCTATTATGCCGCGGTGGCCCAAGGTCATTTTAATGAAGATGCGGCAGCCGTTTGTGCCGCCATGGAACGTGCTGCCAATTTTGAACGGCCCAAAGATGAGAAAAAGAAAAATGAATTCTAAAACCAAAAAAATCAAAAAGAAGATTGGTGTCATCGGTCTCGGTAATATGGGAAAGGGGATTGCCAAAAACCTGATCAAATCTGGTAATGACGTTTTTGTCTGGGATATCGCCGAAGCCGCGCGAAAACCTTACGCCAAAAAAGCGACCATCGTCGAGCCGCAGGAAATGTCGCAGAAATGCGCTATGATCATCTTTGTCGTGCCGGGCTCACCCGAGATCGACGCCATGATGAAAGGCAAAGAGAGCATGCTCGCCAAACCCCGGCGCGGGCTGGTGCTCTATGATTTCACCACCTCCGATCCGGTCTACACCAAAAAGCTGGCCCGCCGGGCAGCCAAAAAAGGTGTCACCTATATGGATGCCGGCATGACCGGCGGCGGCGCCCAAGGGGCTGATAAGGGCACCATGACCCTGATGATTGGTGGTGACAAACGGGCCTATAACCGCACTGCGCCAATGCTGGCACCAGTTGCCAAGAAACTTATTTATTTGGGTGAGAGCGGCACAGGTCACACCATGAAGGTGGTCCACAACATGATCACGCATGCGAATTTCTTTGCGCTCAGTGAAGCTGCGCATTTGGGACGACGCGCCGGCATCAAGCTCGAGGATTTAATCGAAGTATTTAATAACGGCAATGCCCGCAGTTTTATCTCTGAGCGACGCTTCCCGGATCACATTATATCGGAGACTTGGGATGGCCGTTCCCGGGTCTATAATCTCAACAAAGACGTCGGCATGGCGATTGCGCTGGCTGATAAACTGGGTGCGACGGTCAATATCGGCCGCGACACTTACGCCTATATCCAGGAAGCGATCAAACAAGGCCGTGCCGAAGACGACTTCACCCGGCTTTATCCTGATCTCGAAAAATTGGATCGTAAAAAGAGACGGAAAAAGAAAAAATAGTTTTCTAGCTGAGCGCGAGATCAACCAGTTCATCACCGATGATAGCGCGTTGTTCATCAATGATCGGCGCCACCGCATCGATAAACTTTTGCCGCTCTGCCTCGCTCAAGTGAATTATTTCGTTCTCGGCCGGATCAAATTTTTTCAGCAGCTCGATATCCTCTTCAGCCGCCAGTGCGCGTTGAATTTGGGTCGCCTCCAACGCCGCCGCATCGACGGCATCCCGCACTTCATCCGGCCAACCTTCATAAAGCCCCCGGTTCACATAAAGCCCACAGACACCCAGTATGTGGCCGGTCAGGGTAATGTAGCGGTGATATTTATGCACATTGAAATGATAAATATTGGTCAGCGGATTGTCCTGGCCATCAAGATCGCCGGTTTCGATCTCGGCGATAAACTGCTTGATGTTCATCATCACCGGCTCGAACCCCAAACGGCGATAGATGCGGCCTTGAAATTCGCTGGGCAGCGTGCGGGTGCGAATTCCTTCACAGTCTTTGGGTTCCCGAATTGGACGGATACGGTTGGAGAAATGCCGGTAGCCATTATCCCAGAAATGGAGAATTTTTAGCTTGGGATGGGCTCCCTCAATTTCTTCACGCACCCGATCTCCCAACGCCCCGTCAAATTTGGCATGAGCTTTATCGCGGTCGTTATAGATGAAGGGCAAATCGAGCACGCTGACCAGCGGCACGTCAGACGAAAAATAATTGGTCGACATATAGCAGAACGTCAGATCACCGCTTTCGGTAAGCGTAATCAGATCGCCAGTTTTGTGACCAAGCTGTGTGATATCGCCATCCAGCACATAATCGATATCTTCTCCCAAGCGTGCTGTCAGCGCCGCGCCCAGTGCCGCGCCAGAGCGGTTTAGGATCGAAGTTGGATTTTGATAACCGCCAAATCTAAACGACAGTTCAGCCATGATGCGATTTCCCCATTAGACTTTTCATAGATTACATCGGACATAAGAAAATGGCACCCCTCATTGCTGAGAGATGCCATTAATTCTTTAGTCTAAAACGTGATGATTATTTTTTCATCAAGCCTTGGACCATAGCTTTATAAGCTTTGCTTTGTGCCGGACGCTGTTTTTCATAAGCAGGACCAGTCTCATAATCGGTGATTTCACCAATAGCTTTGATCAGCCGTTTGTAGGTTTTATGACCTTGCAGTTTCGTCATTGCGCCACGAAGTTTGGCCAGACGATCAGCCGGAATACCGCGCGGCGCCATCAGCACCCGATGCATCAAACCAATGTCAGAGGTATAGCCAAGATCTTTAAAGGTTGGCACGCCTTTGAAAGCAGTTTTCTGACCAGCACTGATCAGTACGCGAACTTTTTTACCTTGAGCTTTAATGGTTGATTTAAACTGGAAGGTAAAATCAGCTTCTTTAGCCAAGAAACCACGCAAAGAAGGTCCGCCGCCTTTATAGGGCACCATCACGATATTCTTGACGATACCAGCTTCGGTGAAGAGTTGCAGTGCTGGCGCATGGGTTGCACCCCAGTTACCGGAATGAGCAAATTTCAATTTGCCTGGGTTCTTTTTAGCAAAAGCCACCAACTGACCCCATGTTTTGAACGGGCTGTCTGCACGAACGATCACCGAGAAGCTGCCTGAATTCAGCTTACCAACCGTAACGAAATCTTTATCCGTGTTATACGGTAATTTCTTCACGTGTTTTTGCAGCTGATCATAATAATTGTGCGTGAAAATCAAGGTATAGCCATCTGGCTTTGCCCGTGCTGCCGCTGCCGTACCGACCTGTCCGGATGCACCCGGCATCAATTTCACGATAATCGCATTACCAAGAAATTCAGGGATAACACTGGTAAACACACGAGCATTACGGTCATGTGAGCCACCAGCACCCAATGGCAGGATCATGGTAATTGGTTTTTCTGGAAATTCAGCTTTGACGTCGTCAATTGACAGACCCAGAGCTAAAACCGTCCCCAGAACGAGTTTTATAACATTGCGTATCCGCATTTTCTTTCCTCTCTGTAGTAGGTTTAAATTTACTACCCAAAAAACCTATCAGCTTTAAGAGCTTCTTCAATCCCCTAATTTACTCTTATATAAGACATCAGGGGTAAAGCCTTCGTCAAGTCCTAATACCGCTCAATTCCCAAGTTTTTCAGGGTTTTGTTCGGTATAAGAACTTTATTCAAATGGTCAATCTCCACATTATTCCTCGGTGCCAAATTGTTTCCTCAAGCGCGACGAGCGCCGCCACATCAAATATGTCACAATCGGCGTGAGGGCGAAAATAACGCCCGTGATGGGCCGCTCCAGCAGCATATAACTAAACAGATGACCGCTCGACAGCGTCACACTTTGGCCGAAGGAATATTCCAGCGTAGGCCCAAGAATAAAGCCCATTGCCATCGGCGTGACATCAAAATGCAATTTCTTAGCGATATAGCCAAAGGCGCCAAAAAACACCAAGACCGCCAAATCAAAGGGCTGTGCCCGGAAAACCCAGGTGCCGGCAAAGGCAAAAACGAGCGTAATTGGCAATAAAAAAGATTTCCGAAGTGTCACCACCTTGGCGAAAAATGGAATACAGACATAGCCGATGCCAAGGAACAAAATATTGGCAAGCACCATGGCGATCAAAATGGCAAAGACCAACGAGCCTTGCTCTTCCATCAATTGCGGGCCCGGCCGCATACCTTGAGCAATAAAAGCACCGACCAGAATAACTGTCAGATTATCGCCCGGGATACCCAATGTCAGCAGCGGCACCAGGGTCGGTCCGTTCACAGCATTGTTAGCTGCTTCGGCGGCGGCAACGCCTTCAAGTTCACCTTGGCCAAATGTTTCCGGATGCGTCGAGGCTGATTTCGCCGCCGCGTAGCCCATGAAGGCGGCAACCACCTGTCCGACGCCCGGGATCATGCCGATCGACGTGCCGATCATGGTCGAGCGCGCAATTGTTCGACCACAGCTCTTAAACTCTCCCCAAGTCAGTCGCTCACCACTGATCTTGAGATCTTCGGCTTTGATGATACTCGACGCTTTCTTTTCAATATTGACAAAAATCTCCGGCAGGGCAAAGACGCCAATCAGCATCGGCAGCAAAGGGATGCCGGCCTCAATCTCGATAAAATTAAAGGAAAAACGTGACAAGGCGCCGATGGGATCCTGACCAATCATGCCGAAGAATAAACCAACGACTAACATCAGCAAGCCTTTGACAAAGACACCGCTGGAAGTCGCCGAAATCACGATCAAGGCCAGCAATAAAATCGCTGCCAATTCTGGCGGTCCTAACAATAGCGCCACCGCGGCAATCGGGCCGATCAAAGCGATCGTTATAATATCGCTGGTGAGATCGCCGGTTACAGAGGCGAATAAGGCGATCTCAAGAGCTTTGCGGCCCTGACCTTTTTTGGTCAATGGCGGGCCATCAAAGGTTGTCGCCACCGCTGCCCCAGTTCCGGGCATCGATATTAAAATCGCCGGGATAGAGCCGCCGTAAATACCGCCTTTATAGACGCCGATCAAAAACGGAATCCCCAATAATGGATCAAGAAAAAATGAGATTGGCAGAAGAAGAGCCATCGCCATCAGCGTGGTGAAGCCGGGCAATGCACCGACAAACATGCCTAAGAACAAACCACCCGACATATAGAGCATGGTATCCACGCGGAGAGCGAGGCCGATACCTTCTAAAAACGATTCAAACATTTAGGTTCTAAACTCCAACTCTAAATTAAAGACCAGTTTGCCTAAATTAAATTAGTGACCAATTGGTCAACGGATAAATATCAATTGGAAAAGGCGGCAGTTCGACCAGCAATAAGCGGCGGAAAGTGACAAATATCAGCATCGGCAGAAAGATACTAATCAACACCGCAACAATATAATTACGATTGCCAAAATAGGTCGACATGGCAAAAATCATGATTGCACTGCCGACCACAAAGCCGAGATTGACCATTAGCGGTACATAAATCGCCATCATCACCAAGGTCGTTAGGACGTTAACGATGGCTTCTTTATTTAAGTTTTTTAGTTCATTGATTTCAGATAACGCAAAACTTTTATATAAAAACCAGGCACCGAGCACTAACATGCAGGCAGCGACAATTTGCGGGAATAACTCTGGCGGCAGGTTGAACTGCCCAAAAGACAATTGGATCAGCGGCTTATCGATCTGACTTGGAATAGCGACTAAAAGAATGACGGCTAAAACAATAAAAACAATCGCTGCAATGCTGTTAAAATTAAATTTCTTTTCGACAACTTGATCCATAAATCCAGGTCCAGTTTTACTTACTCGGAATTCGAATTGACGACATATCATTGGAGTTTAAGGGCAGATTTACCGGCTCATTCCGCTCAACCGACAAATCAGCCGCCATATAAACTTCCATCACCTGGCGCGCTTGGCTTGGCGTCACCATAACCGGGCGATCAAACGCCACGGCTTCGATAAAATGAACACCCTCATTATGCATGGGTCCGGCAAAAACATGTTCTACTTGCTCACCCGGCATTGATGACATTGGTAACCGAATACCATTTTCCATGGTATTTAAAATCACATCTCTATGGGTGTCATCTATGATTAGCATACCATCGGTGCCGGTGAACTCAATCCAGGTACCGGAAAAATTAGGATGGCCGGGCGGCATCGTCCAGCCGGCGCCAATCGTCAGCACAACACCACTATCCAGCGTCACCATCGTCCATTGCGCATCTTCAAGACCGGTAACGTCTTTCATCGCACCATAGGCGGATTGCGAATAGACCCGGATCGGCTTGGCCGGCTCCAGACACCAGA
>JABIIH010000197.1 GCA_018649245.1 Rhodospirillaceae bacterium
ATTGGCGCGTCAGGAAAAACCCCTGGAATTAAAGTCCCGCAAGATTTTTATCGAGCGTTTTGAGCTCATTGACTGTCCCGATGAGGCTCGCGCAATATTTGAGGTAACTTCTGGAAAAGGCGCTTATATCAGGGGGTTAGCTCGTGATTTAGCGCGTAGATTAGGCACAGTCGGGCACATTTCAAGCCTGCGGCGCACCCGGGTGGGCCCGTTTAAAGAAAATGATGCAATTTCGCTAGCCTAGTTAGAAGAATTAGGTCATAAAGGCGCCGCCGTGGACATATTACGGCCTGTTGAGACCGCGCTGGACGACATCCCGGCACTGGCCCTGACAGAAGACGAGGCCCGTCGCCTGAGATGCGGACAATCAGTTTCCGCCCTCACCGTGGCCAAGCGAACACCCCTTACCGAGATTGACCAAGGTGCAACAATTTGTGCCATGGCAGACGGAAAAGTGGTCGCTCTGGCTAAATTGGAAGGTGGCGAAATTCGTCCATTTCGTGTTTTAAACTTTTGATAAGATTGGAGTAGACGATGTCGATTACCGCAGAGCGGAAGCAAGAGCTCATCACTGAGTATGCCACAAAAGATGGTGATACCGGTTCTCCCGAAGTGCAGGTTGCGATTTTGAGCGAACGCATTAATAACCTCACTGATCATCTTAAAACGCACAAAAAAGACCATCACTCCCGACGTGGGTTGTTGATGATGGTCGGTCAGCGTCGGCGCTTATTGGATTATCTTAATGCTAAGAAATCCGAACGCTACGAAGACCTGATCAAGCGTCTTGGTCTGCGTCGCTAAGACTTGGGCCATTGAAAAGAATAGGAAGAGTGAGCCAATTTAACTATCTCCGTTTGGCGCCTTTCCGATTTCGTGAACACCCCATTTTGTGGGTTCAATCCGGCTTGAAAAGTTAATTCAGCTGGATGGGTCCTTAGAATTTTAAGGACCCGAATGTAGGTATGTTCGAGCTGAATTTATTCGGCCCGTAACATGTAGGAAGTTGGAGATATATATTTCCGTATGTAGGAAGGAAGATAAAAATGTTTAATGAATTCAAAAAAGAGATAGACCTCGGTGGTCGCAAGCTGACTTTTGAAACGGGCAAGATCGCCCGTCAGGCAGATGGCGCCGTCATGGTTACCTATGGTGAAACCAAAGTATTGTGTACGGCTGTTGGCGCTAAGAAGCCCCGCACCGACCTCGACTTTTTCCCCCTCACCGTTAACTATCAAGAAAAAACCTTTGCCGCCGGTAAGATTCCAGGCGGCTTTTTTAAACGCGAAGCCCGGCCGTCAGAAAAAGAGACCCTGACCTCGCGTTTGATCGATCGGCCAATCCGGCCGTTGTTCCACGAGAACTATAAAAACGAAACCCAATTGATTTGTACCGTGCTGGCCCATGATCTGGAAAATGATCCGGATATTACGGCGATGATCGGCACCTCGGCAGCGCTGACGATTTCAGGCATTCCCTTTTTGGGTCCGATCGGCGCTTCCCGCGTTGGTTATATCGATGGCGAATACGTCTTGAACCCGGCTGTTGATACAGTTGCAGATTCTGATTTGAACTTGATCGTCGCAGGTACGCAAGAAGGCGTGCTGATGGTTGAATCCGAAGCCTCAGAATTGTCTGAAGAAATTATGCTGGGTGCGGTGATGTTTGGTCACGAAGCCAATCAGCAGATTATTCAGGCGATTATCGAGCTGGCTAAAGCTTGCGCGAAAGAGCCCCGCAATGTGCCGGAAACTCCGGCCAAAGTCGGCGAAGTGAAAGACAAGGTTAAAGAACTGTCCGAAGCCGGCTTGCGCGAAGCTTATGCTATTTCTGAAAAAGCCGCGCGTCAGGACAAAATCGCTGAGGTGAAGGCCAGCGTTATGGAAGCCTTTGAAGCAGACGAAGAAGCCAATGACATGATGGTCGGTGGTGCGCTGAAATCGGTCGAAAAGGATATTGTCCGCAAAGACATTATTAAAACCGGCCAGCGCATTGACGGCCGGGACACGAAAACAGTACGGCCAATTGTCTCCGAAGTTGGCATGCTGCCGCGTGCTCATGGTAGTGCGCTGTTCACCCGGGGTGAAACCCAGGCCCTGGTAGTCGCCACATTGGGTACCGGCCAGGATGAGCAGATTATTGATGGCTTGGACGGTGACTACCGGGAACATTTCCTGCTGCACTACAACTTCCCTCCCTATTCGGTTGGCGAAGCTGGACGCATGATGGGCCCAGGCCGCCGCGAAATCGGTCATGGTAAATTGGCCTGGCGGGCGATCCATCCGATCATGCCGGAAAAAGACGATTTTCCGTATACCATTCGGATTGTCTCTGAAATTACTGAATCAAACGGCTCGTCCTCGATGGCAACCGTTTGCGGCACTTCCCTCTCGATGATGGATGCTGGTGTGCCATTGGCGCGTCCGGTAGCTGGTATTGCCATGGGCTTGATTAAGGAAGATGACGGTGTAGCCGTGCTGTCCGATATTCTCGGTGATGAAGATCATCTCGGCGATATGGACTTTAAAGTTGCTGGTACCAGTGAAGGTATCACGGCGCTCCAGATGGATATCAAGATCACCTCGATCACCAAAGACATTATGGAGACAGCGCTTGAGCAAGCCCGCGAAGGCCGTTTACATATTCTGGATGAGATGTCCAAAGCCATTGATCACGCCCGTGATGACGTCAGTGAAAACGCGCCGCGCATCACCGTTATTATGGTGCCAACCGATAAAATCCGCGAAATCATCGGCCCAGGTGGCAAAATGATCCGTGAAATCTGCGAAACTACGGGGGCAAAAATCGACATCGAAGACGATGGCACGGTTAAAGTTGCTGCCGTCGATGAGCAGGCTTCAGAGGGTGCTATCAATATGATCAAGGCCATCACAGCCGAGCCGGAAGTCGGCGTAATCTATACCGGTAAAGTCGTCAAAACGGTTGATTTCGGTGCCTTTGTAAACTTCATGGGTGCCCGGGATGGTCTGGTTCACATCAGTGAATTACGTCCTGAACGGGTCGAAAAAACCACCGACATTGTCAATGTTGGCGACGAAGTTAAGGTTAAACTGATTGGTATTGATGATCGTGGCAAAGTTAAACTTTCCATGAAATCAGTTGATCAGGAAAGCGGCAAAGAAATAACGGGTTAATTCTTCGTTATTCGAAAAGCGACACTCATTAGGTGGCATAAAAAAATACTTTATTCCCCTAATGAGTCGTCTTTTCAAAATTCACTACATATATGTAATAGGTAGGCAGACAATAGTTTACTGGCGCGGATTAAATTGGTCGCATTTGAGCGCGGCAAAGTATTAAATCCGGGCCTTTTGCCATTGAAAGTATAGGACGATTATTTAAGCATTGAAGGGATTGGGCCATGACCACACCGGCATCAACTGGGGCCATGAGTTCAGTAGTAGAGAATATGGCTGACGAGCATTCTTTTGTGCCGCAAGACAGTTATACCTATGACGAGCTGATTGCTTGCGGGAAAGGCGAATTATTTGGCCCGGGCAACGCCCAGCTGCCGTTGCCGCCAATGCTGATGTTTGATCGCATCACCTCGATTACTGCTGATGGCGGCGCCTATGGCAAAGGCGAAATTATTGCTGAATTTGATATCAAACCAGACCTCTGGTTTTTCCCCTGTCATTTTGAAGGTGATCCGGTCATGCCAGGCTGTCTTGGCTTGGATGCGCTGTGGCAGTTGACGGGATTTTATATTGGCTGGACCGGCGCGACCGGTCGCGGTCGGGCCTTTGGCGCGGGGGATATCAAATTTACTGGTATGGTAACACCAGAGTCCAAGTTGGTGACGTACCACATTGATATTAAGCGAGTGGTTAATCGCCAGGTTACTTTAGCATTTGCCGATGGACAAATGCTGATTGATGGTGAAACTGCTTATGAAACGACGGGTCTCCGCGCTGGCACCATTCCCGCGGATGCCTAATTCAGTAACCAGACTAAAGAGGGTATCGTGAGAAGAGCAGTAATCACCGGCATCGGCATCGTTTCCTGTATTGGCAACGATAAGGCAACAGTTCTAGACTCTCTGCGTAGCGGCAAATCAGGCATCAGTTTCTCTGAAGAATTTGCTGAAAAGGGCTTTCGCAGTCAGGTTTGGGGTAAACCCGATATTGATGTAACGGAGCACGTTGACCGGCGGATTATGCGCTTCATGGGCGAAGGCGCTGCCTATAATTATATTGCCATGGCAGAGGCCATTGAAGATTCCGGGCTTGGCGAAGATGATGTCTCGAATGAACGCACCGGGCTTATTATGGGATCCGGCGGCCCTTCCGTGAAATATGTGATTGAATCTGCTGATACAACGCGCGAACGTGGACCTAAAAAAGTTGGTCCTTTCATGGTGCCGCGCACGATGTCCTCGACCAATTCAGCGACCCTGGCAACCCCGTTTAAAATCAAAGGCGTCAATTATTCCATCACCTCTGCCTGCTCGACCTCGGCGCATTGCATTGGTAATGCTGCTGAACTCATCCAATGGGGCAAGCAGGATGTCGTTTTTGCCGGTGGCGGTGAAGAACTCGGTTGGGGCATGTCGGTAATGTTTGATGCCATGCCGGCGCTTTCGTCCAGCTATAATGATACGCCGGAAAAAGCCTCGCGGGCCTTTGATGCCAATCGGGATGGCTTTGTAATCGCCGGTGGCGGCGGTGTTGTCGTGGTTGAAGAATATGAACATGCCAAAGCGCGCGGGGCAAAAATCTACGCTGAAGTGGCCGGCTATGGCGCGACCTCGGATGGCTTTGATATGGTCCAACCCTCCGGTGAGGGCGCGGTCCGCTGCATGAACCAGGCCATGTCAACGGTTGATCTGCCGGTGGATTATATTAACACCCACGGCACTTCGACGCCGGTCGGTGACGTCAAGGAATTGGCCGCGCTCCGTGAAACCTTCAAAGATCACAATCGAGTTCCTTACTTTAATTCAACCAAATCTTTGACCGGTCATTCTTTAGGTGCAACCGGCGTGCAGGAATCGATATACTCGCTGCTAATGATGGATAATAATTTTATCTGCGCCTCGGCTAATATTGAGGAGCTTGAGCCCGAAGTCGGCGATATGCCAATCGTCCGGGAGCGCATGGATGATGTTGAAATCAACTGTGCGATGTCCAATAGCTTTGGCTTTGGTGGCACCAATGCATGCCTCGTCTTCACCCGTCTTGACGCCTAAAATAATTATTTCATGACAAATCCAAACGGTATTATGAACGGAAAGCGTGGCTTGGTGATGGGTGTTGCCAATGAGCGCTCAATCGCCTGGGGCATTGCCAAAGCCTTGGCTGACGAAGGTGCCGAGCTCGCCTTTACCTATCAGGGCGAGGCCTTTGAAAAACGTTTATTACCTTTAGCCGAAAGTATTGGCTCAAGCATCGTCCAGCAATGTGATGTCGAAGAAGAAGGTAGCCTGCAGGCGGTCTTTGATCGTTTGGCAACAGATTGGGGCTCGCTTGATTTTATTGTCCATTCCTTGGCCTATTCCGATAAAGAAGAGCTCAATGGCCGCTACGTTGATACCACCGCCGATAACTTCATCCGCACCATGAACATCTCTTGCTATTCCTTCACTGCTGTTGCCCAGGCAGCATACCCCTTGATGAAAGAAAATGGTGGCAGCATGATTACGCTGACCTACTACGGTGCCGAACGCGTCCTGCCCAATTACAATGTCATGGGCGTGGCTAAGGCGGCGCTTGAAGCGAGTGTGCGGTATTTAGCTGCCGATTTGGGGCCGGATGGTATCCGCGTCAACGCAGTTTCTGCCGGGCCGATGCGCACTTTGGCCGGCAGTGCCATTGGCGGTGCCCGCAAGATTTTTAATACCAGCGAAGCTAATGCACCGCTGCGGCGTTCAGTTACCCTCGAGCAGCTTGGCGGCACCGCGCTTTATTTACTCAGTGAACTAGGCAGCGGCGTCACCGGTGAGACACATCATGTCGATTCTGGCTATAACATTGTCGGTATGCCTTATTTAACAAGTGAGTAACCCTGAATTTTGAATAATTCAAGTTTATCAATATAAACCTTGATTTATTTAAGGTTATTCCCTATCTATAATTAATCAAAACTAGAAAGATGGTTAATCTCATGGATAAAGTACGCCCCTTCAGCCAAGCCTTGGATCGTTTGCGGAATGCCGGATTGCGGCCAACCCGTCAACGCCTCGCTTTGGCCAAATTGTTATTTGATGATCATGACCGCCATATCACGGCTGAAATCCTGCATGGTGAAGCGCTCGACGCCAATGTCCGGGTTTCCCTGGCAACAGTCTACAACACCTTGCATCAGTTTAATGAGGCTGGGTTGTTGCGTGAGATCGTGGTCGATTCAGGACGCAGTTATTTTGATACCAATGTTTCCGATCACCATCATATCTTTAACGAAGATAGCCGTGAATTGATGGATATTAAAGACGGTGAAATTGGCTTGGCTGGTATGCCGGCCATTGGCACCGGTCAAGAAATAAGCCGTATTGATGTTATTGTACGTGTAAAAAATAACTAATAATTTTTTAAAAACAGAGAGTTGCGTCATTTTTTAGAATAATTCAAAAAAATGGTTGACTCTCTTTTTTTATATCCTCATAGTAACGATAAGAGATGCCGGTTATCGTCCAGTTGTATTGACTGGGTGGTATAACGGTATTGGGGAAATTATTTTTTTTTAACTCAAAAAAGGAGGGAGGGGATCAATGCCTTCACTTAAAGGAACTGGAACCGAACAAAATTTAAAAGATGCGTTTGCCGGCGAATCACAAGCCAACCGCCGTTACCTATATTTCGCGCAAAAAGCGGATGTCGAAGGCTATAACGACGTTTCAACCGTTTTTCGCTCGACTGCCGAAGGCGAAACCGGTCATGCGCATGGCCATTTGGAGTATCTAGAAGAAACCGGTGATCCGGCAACGGGTGAGCCGATTGGCACAACCGCGCTAAATTTGGTAGCCGCTGTCGCTGGTGAGACTCATGAATACACTGACATGTATCCTGGCATGGCTAAAACCGCTCGTGAAGAAGGCTTCGATGAAATCGCCGACTGGTTTGAAACCCTGGCAAAGGCTGAAAAGTCCCACGCTGGTCGTTTTCAGAAAGCTTTGGATTCGCTCGATTAATTTGAATGCCGGTCGATTAGACCAGGTATTTTGACATCAATTAGGGGATCCGGGCCCGGGTCCCCTATTTTGTTTTATATATTTTAAAAATTTAAATCTTTACGGTTAAAGTATGTCTGAAGGAAGTTTAGAAGCCCCCACCCGTCATCAAATTCCCTGGCAGGAACTGGATTTCACCGATCCGGAAAAGATCGATGCTGAATTACGCCGGGTTTTTGATATTTGTCACGGCTGCCGGCGCTGTTTCAATCTCTGCGATAGTTTTCCGCGGTTGTTCGATCTAATTGATGACTCCGAGAGCGGCGAGCTGGATAGCGTTTCCAGTACTGATTTTAAGCCTGTAATTGATGCCTGCACGCTGTGTGACATGTGTTTTATGACCAAATGTCCTTACGTGCCGCCGCATGAATTTGATTTAGATTTTCCGCATCTGATGCTGCGCGTCCGGGCGCTGGAGTTCAAACAGGGTAAAGTTAAATTTGCCCACCGTCAGCTCACTGAGACCGACCGTAACGGCAAATTGGCGGCGCCGGTTGCAGGACTTGCCAATTGGGCAAGCAAGCGCGGTAATGCGCTGACCCGTCCCTTGCTGGAAAAAATGACAGGCATTCACCAAGACGCCGAGCTACCCGAGTATCAGAGCGTTTCTTTTTCGAAACGAGATCAGAAAAAACCAGAAGCCGCACCGGTATCAGGACGCAAAGCCGCCCTCTATGCGACCTGTTTTGTTAATTACAATAATCCCGGCATCGGCGAGGCGAGTCAGGCAATCCTGGCCAAAAACGGTGTCGAGACGGAAGTTGTCTACCCGTCCTGCTGCGGCATGCCGCAATTGGAGCAAGGCGATCTTGCCCGGGTAGCCGAAAATGCCAAAAAAGTATCGGCTGAGCTGGTTCAGTGGATCGATCAGGGCTATGACATTGTGGCGCTGGTGCCGTCCTGCGCCCTGATGTTGAAATTCGAATGGCCTTTAATCCTGCCGGATGATGCCAATGTTAAGCGCCTGAGCGAGGCCACTTTTGATGTCACGGAATATATTGTCGATATCGCTAAAAAAGATGGGCTGGCGGAAGGTCTAAATAAGCTAGAGGGCAAGGTCGCCCTGCACCTCGCCTGTCATGCCAGGGCGCAAAACATGGGCCCGAAGGCGGCTGAGATGCTGCGGTTAATCCCAGATGCCGAGGTTGAGGTGATTGAGCGCTGCTCCGGCCATGGTGGCTCCTGGGGGGTGCTGAAAGATAATTTCGATGTGGCAATTAAAGTTGGCCGTCCAGCCGCCAGAAAAGCACTTGAGAGCGACGCCAAATATGTCGTTTCCGAATGTCCCTTGGCGCGCGACCATATGATGCAGGGGATCGAAAAACTTGATGAGCAAAATGCGCGGGACAATATTCAAGCGGTGCAGCATCCGATCCAGATACTCGCCCAAGCCTATGGGTTAAGCGGAGAAAAATCTTAGTATGACCAATAAAACCGCACTTACCCGGGACGATATCCTGGATTTACAGGCTTATGAAGAAATCCGCGAGCAGCGCCGTGCCGAGATCGTTGCCGCCAAGAAACTGCGGCGGTTGGCAATCGGACCTTATGCCACCTTCTATTTCGAATCATTTGATACGATGTGGTATCAAGTTCAAGAAATGCTGCGTATCGAAAAAGGTGGTGAGGCCCAGCTTAGTGACGAGCTTGAAGCCTATAACCCATTGATTCCAAAGGGCAAAGAGCTGGTCGCGACGGTTATGTTTGAAATTGATAATCCCGATATTCGCAGCGCCTTTTTAGCCGGCCTCGGCGGAGTCGAAGACTGCATGGTTATCGAAGTTGATGGCCAGGAAGTAATTGCCAATCCGGAACAAGACGTGGATCGGACCAATGCAGCTGGTAAGGCTTCCTCCGTTCAATTTGTCCATTTTGAATTCTCCGATGATCAGATTGCCAAATTCAAAGCAGATAACGCCCGCGTAACGGTCGGCATCAACCATCCTAAATACGGTCATACGACAATGCTGTCGGAAGAGAGCCGGGCGGCGTTGGCGGAGGATTTTGAATAATTCGTGGCAAATTTATATTAATTTGGGTAATTCGGTGACAGTTTACTTTTAAATCACAGTTTTTATTGATTGGTACCACTTTTATAAAAAGTAAACTGTCACCGAATTATTTAATCATTTCACTTAATCATTTCTCTGGGATAAACCCCCCAAAACTCGACCCGTCGGAGCCAGCCCTCAAACCCATTAACACCAATTTTACACCAGC
>JABIIH010000293.1 GCA_018649245.1 Rhodospirillaceae bacterium
TGGTATTGCGGAGGTGTTCTGCAATTTCTCTCCCTTGGCGGAGTTGCCACCGCGCCGCGCTATCTTTACTTCCAATCCACTACGTTCACTTGATTGGTTGTTAGACCTTTGGCAACGTGACATCTATCCGCACGCACCGAATGCGGAACTGCATTTATTTTCCGGTGCGGTGACCTACGGTTCGGTGGGAGCAGCCAAGGCGCGGGAAATGGAAGCCATCCTCGATAAAGCGCGTGGGTTGAAGAATCAAGGCGTTGTGTTGCGGGGGCCAGTGCCTAAGTCTGAATTGATTGAGGAGTTTCGTAAATCACGCGTGATGCTATATAAAGGTGATCTAAATGAAACTTTTTGTCTGGCCGTAGGGGAGGCACAAGCGGTTGGCGTTCCTGCGGTTGTTCAGAAATTGGGCTCGGTCGTGGAGCGGGTTATCAACGGAAAAACTGGGGCCATCACAAATACCGATCGGGAATTCGCTAGTTCCGCTATAAATCTTCTAAACGATGATGACTTATGGCGTGGCCAACACAAGGCAGCGATTGAAGCGCAAGGTGTGTGGGGATGGAGCCAAGCGGCACAAGCTTTTGAGGAGTTAATACCGGAATGAAAGTTCTACAAGTTATGGCCGGCGCTGAATATGGTGGCGCGGAGGAATTTTTTACCCGGCTAACCATTGCACTTCATAAAACCAGTATTGAACAACGAGTAGTAATCCGCCGCAATGAAGCTCGCGCCAGACGTTTTGTCGAAGGTGGCGTTGAACCTCATCAATTGAAGTTTGGCGGCAAGCTTGATTTTTCCACGCCATGGGCGCTGAAGCGGCAGATCAAAGACTTCAAACCGGATATTGTATTAAGCTGGATGAACCGTGCCACTGGAATGTGCCCAGCCAATGGTAACTTTGTCCATATTGGCCGACTGGGCGGGTATTATAATTTAAAATATTACCGTAACTGTGATCATCTGATCGCCAATACGGAAGATATCGCCGGGTATTTGGTTAATAATGGCTGGGCTCCGGAAAAAGTTCATTATTTGCCGAATTTTGTTGGTTCTAAACGTGCTGTACCGGTTGACCGGCAAACATTTTTCACGCCTCAAAACGCGACGCTTATTTTGGCGATGGGCCGCTTGCACGAAAATAAGGGGTTTGATTTATTGTTGCGGGCTGTAGCTCGGGTGCCGAACGCCTATCTCTGGCTAGCTGGTGAAGGGCCGTTACGCAAAGAATTGGAAAATCAGGCCGAGGTTTTGGGGATCAAACCGCGTACGCGCTTCTTGGGCTGGCGCGATGATCCGGAAGCTCTATTTGCCGCCGCTGATATTTTTGTCTGTCCGTCCCGCCACGAACCTTTGGGCAATGTTGTGATTGAAGCCTGGGCGCAAGGCGTGCCGGTTGTCGCTGCCGATAGCATGGGGCCTGGTACCTTGATTACGCACGGTGAAAACGGCGTGTTGTTTCCGATCGATGATGAAAAGATGCTGGCGGCGTCGATAAAACATTTGGTTGAAGAGCCAGATCGGGCCGAATATTTGGCCGCTCAAGCGAGCGCTGATTATGAAGCCAATTTTACCGAAAGCATCATCGTCGATAAGTATCTCGAATTCTTTGAGCGGATGATCGGCTAATGTGTGGTCTCGCCGGCATCTTGCTCCATGACGGGACGCCGGATAAAACGGCAATTGATGCTTTGGCGGCAACCTTGGCGCATCGGGGGCCGGATGGCAGCGGTGAATTTGCTTATCAGGATATGGAAGTTGTTCACACGCGTTTATCGATCATTGACCTCGCGACTGGTGATCAGCCGATCCAGGACAAGCGCGGCACTGTCATTGTCGCCAATGGCGAGATTTATAATTACCTCGAGTTGCGTCAATCACTTGGCGAGCATAACTTTCAAACCAAATCAGATTGTGAGCCGCCATTGCTGCTTTATGAGCTTAATGGTACTGCCTTTACCCAGGCGCTGCGCGGCATGTACGGCATCGCCATTGCTGACCCGCACAATCACCATATCCAACTGGCGCGCGATCCCTTTGGCATTAAGCCACTTTACTATACCGAGTTTGACGGTGGTGTAGCTTTTGCCTCAGAAGCCGGTGCGCTTCTAGATGCCGGATTGGCTTCGCGCACATTAAATACAGATAAACGCCAGGAATTGCTGCAACTGCAATTCACCACCGGTGCGAACACAATTTTTAAAAATATAAAACGTGTCGAGCCGGGCCAGACTTTAACCCTTGATGGCGGACGCGTGACCCATTCTTTAAATCACCGGGCTTTACCCAATGGCGGGCCGGAAAATTGGAGCGAGGCCGAAGCGCTTGAGAAGTTGGATGAAGCCTTGATGGATAGCGTTATGGTGCATCAGCGATCAGATGTGCCTTATGGCATGTTTCTGTCGGGTGGTGTCGATTCCTCTGCCGTGCTCGCCTGTATGCGGGAATTGAACGAACAGCCGGTAGAAGCTTTTACGGCGGGTTTTTCCGGCACGTCAGTAGCCGATGAACGCGAACACGCTAAATTTGTTGCGGCGGCTGCAGGGGCTAATTTTCATGAGGTTGAGTTTTCTGAAGATGATTTCTGGGCACTGTTGCCGGGGATTGCGGCCGTGATGGATGATCCGGCAGCAGATTACGCTATCTTGCCGACCTATAAGCTCGGGCAACTGGTCAAGGAGGCTGGTCTCAAAGTCGTGCTGAGTGGAGAGGGCGGGGATGAATTGTTTGCCGGCTATGGCCGCTACCGCAAACAAATGCGCCCGTGGTATCTGGGCGGGCGCGATATGCGGTCGAAAGGCGTTTTCCATGGCCTCGATTTACTGCGGGATCAAAGCGTTGCGTGGCGCGATAACTTTGACCGGGTATGGGCCCGCGAAAGTAACACCAAGCGATCCAAACTGCAGATTGCCCAAGCCGTCGATTGTGCCGATTGGCTGCCCCATGACTTGTTGATCAAGCTGGATCGTTGCTTGATGGCTCATGGTGTTGAAGGACGGACGCCAATGCTCGATAAAAAAGTCGCCGACGTCGCGATGCGCTTGCCTGATAATTTGAAAGTCCGGGGACGGGTCGGTAAATATTTGCTGCGGCAGTGGCTAAATAAAAAACTGCCGGAAGCCAGACCGTTCGATAAAAAGAAAGGCTTTACTGTGCCGGTGGCGGAATGGATTGGCCGGCGCGGCAGTGATCTCGGGAAACTTGTCGCGGCGCAAGATTCGATCGCCGAAATTTGCGATCCGGCGGGGGTCGAAAAATTATTTACCTCCCTCGAAGGCTCACACGCTAAGCGCCATGGTCAGGCGGCCTGGGTGCTGCTGTTCTATGCGCTCTGGCACCGCCGCCATATTGAAGGCATCGTACCCGAAGGGGATGTGTTCGAGGTGCTGGGGCAATAATTTAGGGGACGCGAGAAATCTAATTTTGCGATATGGCTAACATCCCGCTATAACATGGCAACAAAAATAATAGGGAATAGATACGGTTATGTTTGAATGGATTAGCCTACATGTCTTGGCATTGATCGGCGTGGCGCTGCAATTTGGCGGCATGGCCTATTTCGCCTTTATGTTCACGCCAATGGTGTTTAAATTTGTTGACCGCGAGGATGCGGCGATTTTCTTGCGTCAGGTCTTTCCGGTTTATTACCGGATCAATGCCGTAATTGCGATCATCCCGGCCTTGCTATTAATCCCAGGGCACTCTTATGAAATTGAGGTCGGTACTATGCTGGTCGTGGCCGCCGCGTTCTTGTTTGCAGCTCGGGTGATTGTGCCCATGGCCAACAAAGCGCGAGAAGAAAATAACGACGCCAAGTTCAAAGCCGTCCATCGCATAAGTGTGATTATCCACATGGTCCAGTTTATTGCAGTTCTGGTTATTTTAATTAGACTGGCGCAGTAATTATCTTTCGATAAAGGGAAAAAATTGACGATGCAAGATGCACCAATGTCACCGGAAGAACGCAAGCAATCCTGGCTTGAGATTTCGGTAATATCCGAAGAACAATTCGATGCCATGCGCGAACATCAGGCTGAGCGTCAATCCGATGTGCCGCAGCCGGGTGATGACGCGCCGGATTTCGAAATTGATGTTTTGGATCGTGATCGCCAACGTACCGGTGAAACGGTTCAATTATCAGCGCTCCGGGGAAAACCGGTGGCGCTAATGTTCGGATCCTACACCTGACCACCCTTTCGCCGCCAGGCCGTGCGCCTGAACGAAATGTTCAATAGCTACAAAGATCAAGTTGAATTCCTCTGTATCTACACGCGGGAAGCCCACCCCTCGGATGGCTGGCAAGTGCATGAAAATCTTGAAGAAGATATTGTTGTCACCAATCCGATAAATGATGATGAGCGCACCGAAGTTGCCGCCGCCTGTCAAATCGGGCTTGATCTGCAGATGCCCATGCTGATCGACAGTATCGATAACGATGTCGAAGAAAAGTATATTTCACAGCCAATGCGGCTCTTTGTTATCGATACCGAGGGCAAGATCGCTTATACCGGTGATCGGGGGCCTCGAGGCTGGGATGCCGATAGCTGGGAAGAAGCTATCAAGGCCTTGATAGCGGATTAAAATTTAAGACCAGATAGCGTTTGCTGCCTCGACAACGAGCCGTAATTTATCGGCTTGTTCGTCAGCACTGATCTTATTGGGCCCGGTCGTGCTACTGGAGAAGCCGCATTGTGGCGACAGGCAAAGCTGATCTGGTGAAATAAATTTCGCGGCCTCATCAACGCGGGCTTTTAGATCATCGATATTTTCGAGGTCACCTTTTTTTGAGGAAACCAGACCGAGCACAATCTTTTTATCCTTGGGCACAAAGCGCAGCGGTTCGAACCCGCCCGAGCGCTCGTCGTCATATTCCAAAAAGAAACCATCAACCTCGGTTTGATTGAACATGATGTCGGCCACCGGCTCATAGCCGCCGCCGGCGAAGCCCGCGCTAAACGCGTTACCCCGGCAAAGGTGGATGCAAATCATCATATCATCGGGCCGGCCTTTGACCGCTTCGCTGATGAGTTTGGCGTAAGTGGCGGGTAGTTCATCCGGGTCTTCACCCAGTTGACGTACGCCTTCCCGCATATTCTCATCACAGAGATAGGCGAGGTTGGTGTCATCGAATTGCAGATAGCGGCAACCAGCCTCGGCGAGCGCCAGCACTTCTTCACGATATATGCGGGCCAGATCGTGATAGAAATCAGCCATCTCCGGATAGGCGCTTTCGCTGATGGCGGCGCGGCCACCCCGGAAGTGTAGCATGGTCGGCGAGGGCAGACAGATTTTGGCGGTTTCGTTAACCATCGATTTTAAGAAGCTGAAATTCGCCACTTCAATACCTTCAGCAGGTCTGACCAGACGCTCGCTGACGACAGCGCGGAAAGGCGGCAACTGCCATGCTGTTTCGGATTTCGCTATGTCGCCAGATTTGTAGGCGGGATTTTTTTCGAAATTCACACCGTCAATTTTGTTGATAAAGTCATGGGTAAAACTGGCACGGCGAAATTCGCCATCGGTGATGGAGGACAGGCCGAGGTTTTCCTGCATGGTGACGGCTTCACGAATGCAGTTATCTTCGATAGCGCGCAATTCGGTGCCGCTTATTTCATTTTTGGCGTGTTGATCACGCGCCGCCAGCAGTTCGGCAGGTCTTAAGAGACTGCCAACATGATCGGCACGGAACGGGGCATTGCTCATTTATTGGAACCTCTAACTTTTTTACTGCACCATTTTCGGCAGCCAAATTGCAACTTCGGGAACGGCAATCAGCAACGCCAACACAGCCACTTCGATGGCGATAAAGGGCAGGGCCGACATCACCACCTGTCCAATGGTAACATTGAAGGGTGCGATGCCTTTCATGACATAGAGCAATAAGCCAAATGGCGGTGTCAGCAAACTGATCTCCATGGTGATCAGCATCAGCACCATCAGCCAAATGACGTCGATGTTAAACACGACTTGGAATGAATTGGCACCTAACAAGAAGAACGGTAGGGTCAGCAGCAGCATACTGACCTGATCCATAAAGGCACCGAGAAAAAGTAAAACCACTACCATAATAATAACGATCTGGAGCTGGGTGAGTTCCCACTGCGAGACTGCTTTAAGAAGTCCATCTGTAGCGCCTGAGTTAGAGAGCGCCTGGCTGAAAACCAAAGAGCCAGTGATAATGAACAAGATCATTGTATTGACTTTTGCGGTTTCCAAGAGGGACTTCCAAATTTGCCGCCAATTGAAATCAGCGCCATCAATGCCTGATATTTTGATGATATTTTTGAACAGTTTGAAGAAATAGCAGGCACCTAGGGCGGCAAGGCAACCCAACGCTGCGGCTTCCGTGGGCGCGGCAATTTTAAAAAAGATACTGCCAACGACGACAACAAAAATGATAAAGAGCGGAAAAATATACAACACAAATGGTAGGAGGCGGTTGATGATGCGACGTAGCTCGCCGTTATAACTGGCTGACCAGCGCGTTTTGCCGCCGATGTTAAGCGAAATTGAGACGGGGTCTTCGAGGTAACTTTCATCCGGGTCATAACTGGGGGCTAAGGAGGGGTCCATAATACAACGGCCAATGACATAGGCAAAAAA
>JABIIH010000118.1 GCA_018649245.1 Rhodospirillaceae bacterium
AACTGCGCTGCCTTAAGTGAGAGCTTGCTAGAATCAGAACTGTTTGGCCATGAGATGGGTGCCTTTACCGGCGCTCAGCGCAAGCGGGCCGGGCGCTTTGAATTGGCTGATAGCGGCACGCTAATTTTGGACGAGATTGCCAATGCCTCACCAGCGGTGCAGGAGAAAGTCCTCCGCGTCATAGAATATGGCGAATTTGAGAGGGTGGGCGGCACCGAAACCCTGCAGGTCGATGTCAGAGTGGTCGCGGCAGCAAATACGGATTTACCCACTCTCGCCCAAGCCGGTGACTTTCGAGCTGATCTGCTCGATCGGCTGGCCTTTGATGTCATCACCATTCCGCCGCTGCGGGCCCGGCCCCGGGATATCATTTCAATGGCTGAGAGCTTTGCCGTCGAAACCTCGCAGGATTTAGGCCTCGATACTTTCGCTGGTTTTACTGATGAGGCTAAACAAAGCCTCGAAGCCTATGCCTGGCCAGGCAATGTGCGTGAGCTTCGAAATGTCGTTGAACGCTCGGTTTTTTATGGCGCCCGCGACAACACGCCGATTGACCAGATTGTCATTGATCCCTTCGACAGCCCATGGCGGCCGTTGGACTCTTCGATGGAGAATGGAGAGCCAGCATCTAAGCCCGCAACCCTGGATGCGCCCGCCAATTTTAGCGAGGCCGTTGCCAAATATGAGATATCGTTGCTGGAAAAAGCCTTAAGCGACTCCCGCCATGTGCAAAAGGAAGCCGCCAGCCGCCTCGACTTGAGCTACCACCAATTCCGCCGCTTGCTGCAAAAGCATAAGATCTAGCGCGATAAGGCCTCGCCGATTTGCTGTGCCGCTAATTGCAGCGGTTGGACAAATTTATCTTCTACTTCCGCCATCACCATGGCCGTTGTCACAACCATCAGATTGACCGTCGCAATTGGTTGGCCGCCCACCAGGATCGGCACGGCTACGGCGCGGGTGCTTTTGAGATACTCAGCATCTCCCGCTGCATAGCCATTGGTCCGGGTCTCTTTTAGTATTCGTTTTATGCGGTTCAGAGCGATTTTACTGTTACCCTGTTTAGCTTCAAAATTCAGCAAATGCTTTAAGACTTCTGCCTGTTCGGCGGGCTCGCAAAATGCCAGATAGGCCCGGCCCAAAGATGTCGTTAACACAGGCAGCCTAGAGCCCCGGCTGCGATTTAAGCCCAAAGTTCCTGGGTCTTTGCCGGTATCGAGAATGACCATGGCGTCACCGTCAAAAGAGGCGAGATCAGAAGGCCAGGTAATATCGCGCCGTAATTCCGCTAACACGGGTCCGGCCGCGATCATCAAATCTTCATCCAGATCATAGCGGTTGGAGAGTGACATGACTTTAGCGGCCACCTTGTAGGCACCAGATGGATCACGTGTCACATAGCCGGCTTGATGCAGTGTCTTCACCATCCGGATGATGGTGGCTTTCGGCATGTTCACAAGTGTCTGGAGATCTTTGATTTTGCAACCGCCACATTCGTTGATCACCTTTAGAACATCAAGTCCGCGCTGCAAGGCGTTTACAGTTTTCATTGTCTAACCGTGATCCTACCGAACTAAAATAATGGTTCTCAATGTGAACCATTGGTTCATTATATCTTGACTCTCCAATTAATGCACCTAAAATTTCATCAAGATTATTTATCAGCGGGAGGGCAAAATGAACAACAAATTAGCGAACAAACCTCAATTGAGTGACTTGGAAAAATGGCTTGAGATTGCGGCGGCGCATGGCGAGCTCAAAACCATCTCTGCCGAAGTCGATACCAATCTCGAATCTTCAACCCTGGCCTATTTGAGTGGCAAGGAAATCGGCAGTCCGGCGCTAATGTTCGATAACCTCAAGGGGCATGAAGGCTATCGCGGCCTCTATAATATTTTGGGCAGCAGCCTCAAGCGCATTTGCCTGGCCATCAATGAAGAGCCCACCGATGACCATGTCGAAGTGGTGAAAATTCTTAAAGATAAGATGGGCGAGAAATTGGGCCCATCAACTGTCCGCGAAGACGAAGCCGTGGTGAACCAAAATATCGATAATGGTGATGAAGTCGATATCACTAAATTTCCGGCCCCCCGCATGTGGCCGCTGGATGGTGGCGAATATCTCGGTACCTGTGATGCGGTAATCACCCAGGACCCGGAAAGTGGGCGGATTAATCTCGGCACCTACCGGCAAATGGTCAAAAGTAAAAATGAAGTTGGCTTTTATGTCTCGCCCGGCAAAGACGCGCTGCTGGACCGGGAAAAGTGGTGGGCCATGGGCAAACCGGCACCGGTCGCCGGTGTCTACGGCATCGATCCGTTGTTGTTTATTGTAGCTGCCACCAGTTTCCCCAAAACCCAGTCAGAATATGACTACTACGGAGGTATTGCTGGCCACCCGATCGAGGTATTTGAAAGTGATCTCACCGGGCTAACCTTGCCTGCCGGGGCGGAAATTATTGTCGAAGGGTTCTGCTACCCGGATGAGACTTTTGCTGAAGGACCGTTTGGCGAGTTTACCGGCTATTACGGCCGACCCGAGCGCCCAACGCCCTATATCAGGATTGAACGGGTCCGTTACAAAGATAATCCCATTCTGACCAGCGCCTTGATGTCCGATTGGCCGTCCAACGAGTGTGGTTTGTTCTGGGCCATGACGCGGGCCTCGAAAATCTGGAATGATCTGGACGCCATGGGTGTGCCGGGCATCAAAGCCGTGTGGTCGCCGCCCGAGGCCGCCGGCTGGGGCATGACCGTGGTCTCGATCAAGCAGATGTATGCCGGTCACGCAGCGCAGGTGATGGCGCTGGCAGCTCAATGTATGGGGGGTGCCTATTTCTCCAAATATATCGTCGTCGTCGATGATGATGTCGATGCCTCTAATCTGTCCGAGGTAATCTGGGCCATGGTCACCAGGTCGCGGCCTGATAAGTCGATTGATATCTTGCGGGAAACCTGGAGTACCTATCTGGATCCGAGCCAAAACCCGCCGGAAGAACGTCCCTGGGGCTCCAAGTGTCTGATCAACGCCTGTATGGAATTCAAATATATCGACAGTTTTTCACCGCGCAGCAAATTGTCCAAGGATGCTTATGACAGTGCCGTAAAACGCTGGAACGAGGTTGGCTTTGACGGCAAGGCGCCGAAAATCGATGTCTTCGAGGAGACACCCTTCGAGGTCTAAATTTTGGGTGGCGGCTGATCTGTAAATTCTAAATTGAATATTTTAGAATATAGGCATTGCGTTTTTCGCTGGAAACGAAGATATATGCGCCGTTATGGCAAAAATTTTCATTGATGGTGAAGCAGGGACCACAGGCCTGCAAATTCTCGACCGGTTGAAAGACCGGAGCGATCTTGAACTCCTGCAGCTGGGAGATGACCGGCGCAAGGACTTGGAGGCGCGTGCCGAGATGCTTAATAGCGCGGATATTTCTATTCTTTGTTTGCCGGAAGATGCTTCCCGGGACGCCGTTGGCATGATCGAAAACGATACTGCCCGGGTGATTGATGCCTCGATCGCCTATCGGACTGATCCGGATTGGGCCTATGGCTTTCCGGAATTTCAAACGGGCCAACGCGATATTATTGCCGGCGCCAAGCGGGTGACTAATCCCGGCTGCTATGCCTGCTCGTCAATTTCGATTCTTTATCCGCTGGTGACGGCTGGCCTCTTGCCGCCAGATTTTCCCGTGACCATTAATGCGGTGTCGGGCTATTCAGGCGGCGGCAAGTCATTGATCGCGGCTTTTGAAGACGAGGCCTCTCCCAATCATACTGACAGCGAGTTTTATCTTTATGGCTTGGGGTTAGCGCACAAACATACGCCTGAAATTCAACGG
>JABIIH010000064.1 GCA_018649245.1 Rhodospirillaceae bacterium
CCATCGGTCGTTGAAATTATTACTTACCGCCTGACCGATCATTCTACCGCCGATGACGCCAGTCGATACCGGGACTCTGACGAAGTTAGCACTCATTGGAAAAATGAGCCTCTGATCCGGCTGCGCACCTATTTATCGGAGAGCCAGGCTTGGACCAAAGAAGATGAAGAAAATCTCCTTACCACCATCGATCAGGAAATCGAAGACGGTATAGCAAAGTATGAGGCGCAGGAAGGATTGCCGCCTGAGGCCATGTTCGACCATATGTACGCTGAATTGCCCATGGATTTAAAAGAGCAACGGGAAGCCGTGATGGTTGAATTTTCTAACAGTGAGGAGAATGGTCATGGCTGAGCTCACTATGGTAGCAGCGGTCTGCCAAGCTCTTGGCCGCGCTCTCGAAGACGATAAGGACGTGGTGCTCTTGGGAGAAGATGTGGGCGTCAATGGCGGCGTTTTTCGTGCCACCGAAGGCTTGCAGGAAATTTATGGCGCTGACCGGGTAATCGATACACCCCTGGCAGAGGCTGGTATCGGCGGAGTTACGGTTGGCATGGCGGCGGCTGGACTTAAGCCGGTGGCAGAGTTCCAGTTTTTGGGATTTATTTATTCGGCCTTCGACCAGATTATCAGCCATGTTGCCCGCCTGCGAAACCGGTCTCGTGGACGGCTGAGTTGTCCTTTGGTTATCCGGGTTCCCTACGGAGGCGGTATCCATGGTCCCGAACACCATTCGGAAAGCACCGAAGCACTGTTCGCCCATATTCCAGGGCTGCGGGTCGTCATCCCGTCATCACCCCTCAGGGCTTATGGCTTATTGCTGGCGGCCATCAGAAATCCCGACCCGGTCATGTTTCTCGAACCCAAACGGGTATATCGGACCGTCAAGCAAGAGGTGCCCGACGACGGCGAGGCCTTGCCTCTGGATTTGTGCTTCACTTTACGTGAGGGCGGCGATGTGACCTTGGTCAGTTGGGGTGCAGCGGTAGCGGAAACCATGGCGGCAGCGGAGACGCTATCCGGAATCGGCATTGAGGCCGAGGTAATTGATGTTGCTACTTTGACGCCGTTGGATATGCCGACAATCCTTAGCTCGGTCGAGAAAACCGGACGCTGCGTCATTGTCCACGAGGCACCATATACCGGCGGTTTCGGTGCGGAAATTGCGGCGCGACTGGCTGAAAAAGGGCTGCTTCATCTTTTATCACCGGTCTTAAGGGTGACGGGTTACGACACCGTCATTCCGTATGCCAAAAACGAACATCGCTATTTGGTCAGTGAAAAGCGCATTGTCGACGCTGTCCGGCGGACGGTCGCCTTTCCCGAAGAACCATAAGCTAACCAGTCCAGAAAAAAGGAATAACCTATGAAAGAATTTAATCTGCCCGATCTCGGTGAGGGCCTTCAGGAAGCAGAAATTGTCGCTTGGCATGTCGGTGAAGGCGACAATGTGGTTACTGACCAGCCCTTGGTTTCGGTGGAAACTGATAAAGCGGTCGTTGAAGTGCCGTCACCTTTTGCCGGTAAAATTGCCAAACTCCATGGTGAAGAAGGGGACGTCGTTGAAGTTGATTCACCTTTGGTAAGTTTCGCTGAGGGCGAGGCTAAAGATGCCGGCACGGTCGTCGGCAAACAACATGCCGGGGAGGCGCAGGTTCAAGAAGCTTCAGTCGAGGTAGAGACAACGGATTCACGTAAAGCCGGAAAAGCCACCCCGGCGGTGCGGGCGTTGGCACAGAAAATGGGCGTCGATTTGGCTATGGTGACGCCGACCGGCCAAGGCAATGTGATCACGGCCAAAGATGTTGAAGCTGCCGCCGCTGATGTAGCTGACGCTGAACCGTTAAAGACACTTAAAGGCGTTCGTCGCGCCATGGCCCGGCGCATGGCCCATGCCAACAGCGAAGTGGCCGCAACGACGATCATGGAGGACGCCGATATCGGCGACTGGGAAGACGGTCAGGATATTTCCATGCGCCTGATGCGCGCCATGGCAGCCGGCTGCAAGGCCGAACCCATGTGTAATGCCTGGTATGACAGCAGCGAAAACGGTCTCCGCGTCCACAAGAAAATCGATCTGGGAATCGCCGTTAATACGGATGCCGGGCTATTTGTACCGGTGATGCATGATATCGGTAATCGGAAATCTGATGATCTCAGAAAAGGCTTCGACGACTTGCGAGCCGCAGTTGAAGCCCGCACGGTGCCGGCGGAGGAATTGCGGGGCGCAACCATTACCTTGACCAATGGGGGTCCCTTGCTGGGCCGTTATACGACACCTATCGTCTCGCCGCCCCAGGTTGCTATTCTTGGTGTATGCCGCGCCAGGGACGAAGTCGTCGCTCGCGACGGCCAGCCGGTTGTTCGGCGCATGATGCCACTATCGATGACTTTCGACCACCGGGCTGTCTCCGGCGCCGAGGCCTCCAATTTTATGGCCGCCGCAATTGCGGATTTGGCCCAAGCAAATTGATGGCTATCTAATGGCTATTTACTGACAATCGCCCTGCCGATGGTATCTTCGTCGGTACCGAACCAAACAGTACCGGTCGCAGCATGGTAATGCATATGGCGGACACTGCCGGCACCGGACGGAATTGGTGTGATTGAAAAAATCTTGTTCTGCGCTGGATCAAAGCCGACAAATTTATTGGGCGACACGCCGGTTTCCACTACCCATACCCGGCCTAGCTTATCGACCGCCATGCCGTAGGGATCGGCATTGCTGCCAGCTGGCAGCGCCCATTCGTCGAGCTTGCCGGTTTTTGGATCCAGCCGGCCTAAAAATCCGCGCTGGGAGTCAGCGTAATAAATTCTGCCATCGGGCGTCGCGTCGACCCGTCGTGGCCGGGCCCCCGCTATAACTTTGTGCTCGGTAAGTTTGAGCGTCTTAGGATCGATTGAAGCCAGCTTGTCGGTGCCGAGCAGTGCCACCCACGGCACACCGCTGGGGGCGACGATAATGCCGTAAGGCCGAGCGCGGCCGCTTGGCACACGGATTAAATCGACCTGGCGGCTGGCGATTGTCAACCGTCCGACAAGGTTGCCCCATTGGGAGGTAAACCAGATATGCTTGCCGCTGGCATCAAAGACCAAAGTGTGGGGGTCTCTGGCGCTTCTATTAGGCATAGGAATTTTTTCAAGCTGGCCATTTTTTGGATCATAACGACCGATATAACCGGCAAGATTACCGCTGTACCAGACAATGCCATCTTTACCGACAATCAAATTGTGTGGGCCGGGCTCGTCGCCAAGGTCTTTTTTGAAAATTTTACCGGTATCGGGATTGAGCCTCGCCAAATAGTTGCCGCCTTGGCCGACAAACCACACTGATTTAGCATTCTCGGCAAAGGGATCACGGGAGCGGCCACCGAAAGGGATATTCCATTCTTTGATCCCGACCGGATTTAATACGTCGGCTGCTTCCGCCGGTATGGCAAAAACGATTAGGGAGATCAGGAATAAGGCGAGGGCTTTCATAGCAATATCACTTCTATTCAAAGTATCCGGTAATTTCCAGATATCTTATACCTCTGGCACGCAATTGTGATTGGCTAATTTGAGCGATCCTAATATGAATTGATCAATTATAACCTATCGGGAGGTAAAAATTATGTCTGGAGATGGTCCCACCTGGGATGAAATGGTTGGCAAATGTACCGAGCTCGGTCTGCTGGCTAAAAAACTTTATGTTGTCTTTACCTCGCCAACCAATGGCCTTGGCCCGGTGATGGAAAATCTGGAAGAGCATCTGGCCTATCAAAACAAGATTCAAAATGACGGCATTATGTTCGGCGCCGGCCCGTTCCCGGATGACGAGGAAAAAAATTGGGAAGGCGAGGGTATGGTTATCATCCGGGCAGATTCACTCGCCGCCGCCAAGGAGATTGCCGATAATGATCCAATGCACAAAAGTGGCGCGCGCTCATACCGCATCCGTCCCTGGCTGTTGAATGAAGGAAAAGTCACGGTTGAAATGACTTTCTCTGATAAAGGTATGAGTTTGATTTAGTTAATTATTCAAAAGGTGACAGGCACTTAATTAACAAAAAAACCGCGCTGGAGAGTTTTCCCCAGCACGGTTTTATCTAGTTTTGGATTGTTATTTCTTAATACGATACAGATTGTGGTAATTGAGGATCGCGTCGTTTGGCGCTTTCATACCCCCAATACCTTTTTGGTGGACCACACCGGCAATTGCATAACCGAATGGCATATAAGGTACGACTTCGGTTTTAGCTTGCTCAAAAGCACAATGCGCTTTCTTAATGGCCGCATCACCGCGAGCCGCCTGAACCGCCTTGATCGCTGCATCCAATTTAGGTGATTTAATCCGCCATTCGTTATCCTTGGCATTCGACATCATCTTCATATCAAACACGGTTGGATGAACATAAGAGCCACGGGTTACCATATAAGCTGGTGTCTGACCTTTAACGATCTTCCCAACAACACCGGTAGGTCCCCGACCGGCAACCTTAATATTGGCGGTTACTCCAACTTTTTTCCACATAGCCTGGATCATAATTGAGACTTTCTTGAAAGTCGGAATGTTGTACGTCCAAAGATCAATGGACCCCACGTTTTTGCCTTTCAGTAAGGCTTTGGCCTTAGCCGGATCATACGCCGGGTAATGGACATTATCACAATGCCACTTGCTTCCCGGTGGGAAAGATTGATCAGCAAATTTCTGCACACCCTTCATCGCCACTTTAATAATCGCATGACGGTTGATTGCATGAGACAAAGCTAAACGAACATCGTTGTCTGCCAGATCTTTGTTGTCATGGGTTTGGAAATTGATCGAAAAATGCAATTGCTTGCGATGACCTTGCCTAACCACCAGGTTTTTATTTTTCTTCGCCAGATTGACAATACCGCCACTCAATGTCCAAGCGACATCTATATCGCCAGCGCGCATTGCATTCCAAAGGCCGCGTTGTTCCGGACCAGTAGTGATGCGATAGAAAATCTCATCGGCATGCTGAACACTTGGGTTCCAATAATTGCGATTGCGCACCATGGTAACGCCTTTGCCAGGAATCCAGCTTTTAACCATGTAAGGGCCAAAACCCATAGACATCCGGTTATAATCCGGCTTGTTTTCATTTGCTTTGGCAAAACTGGTTTCATTCATATACCAAATGTAGAGCCCACCGTCTGATACCAGTTCTTGCATCGCCAACTGGACCCGACCAAAGTGGAATGCAACGGTGTATTTATCGTCCGCCACAACCTTCTGTAAATCCGCTCCTAAAAGAGCTTTAAACCGGCCAGCAAGTCTGGAGCCAAGCAAGCGACCAAAATGATGAGTGTAGGTCTCTGCGGTCAATTCCTTGCCGTTTGGTGCGCGAACGCCTTTGCGCAACGTCATCCGCCAGACTTTAAAGTCATCGCTATGCGTAAGCTTCACTGCAAGATTTGGAATGAGCTTACCATTGTCATCCATGGTAAAAGGAATGCCATTGACGGCGTGGATAACCTGATAGCGTCCCATACCACCCTGCGGCACACGGATATGATCAAAACCGCCAATATCGCGGTTCATATGGACGGTAAATTTACCGCCTTTTCCAGCTGGGTGATCAGCCTGAACATTAGACGCAGCCAAAGCAGCCACGGCGAATGCTGCAACACCGGTCGTCCGGAGTACAGAATTCAGATTAAAACGTATAGTCATTTTTAGAGTTCTCCCTTGGTTAGATTTATAATTTTGCGCCACTTAATGTGACGTCACACAATTTTAGCTAAAAATAATAAATAATTTCCATTTATACTTTAAGCCTAGGGCGGTCACTGATTTCTGTCAAGAAAACCGACCCATAATCTGCATCGCGATCAAGGTATATAAACCACGGAACCCGAAGTTTTTCGCGCTTCCAAATCAATATGGGCCTGCGGCGCTTCCTCCAGCGGATAGGTTTTGTTCACCTCGATTTTGATCGTACCGTCTGAGACTAGGGCCATCATTTCTCCTGACACCTGCTCAAGCTCGGTACGATCACGGACAAAATGCCGCATCGACGTCCGCTGAAAATAGAGCGAGCCCTTATCCATTAGTAATAGCGGATCAAATTTTGGAAAATTTCCGGAGGCATTGCCATAACCGACCAGTGTGCCACGTACTCTCAGACTGTCGATTGAGCCCTCAAAAGTTGACAATCCGACACCGTCAAAGACGACCGCCACGCCTTCACCATCCGTAATTTCACGCACCCGTGCGGCAAAATCCTCGGTCGAATAATTAATCGCGTGGTCGCAGCCATAGGAGCGGGCCAGTTCGGCTTTCTCTTCGGTACTTACCGTACCGATGACAGTGGCGCCCAAATGCTTAGCCCATTGGCAGAGGATCAAACCAACACCGCCAGCGACAGCTTGAATAAGAATTGTATCGCCGGAACTCACCGGATAGCAGGAACGGATGAGATATTGCGCCGTCATGCCTTTGACCATCATGGCGGCAGCAGTTTGATATTCGATATCATCTGGCAGAGCTAAAACAAATTTAGCCGGCATTAGGCGTGACTGAGCATAAGAGCCCATTGGGCCATTACCATAAGTGACCCGTTGGCCGACGCTTAAATCAGTGACGTTTTCGCCGAGCGCTTCGACTGTGCCGGCGCCGTCGCCGCCGATAATTGCCGGAAATTTATCTCCCGGTACGCCATAGGAGCCAGAACGGTGATAGGTGTCTCTAAAATTTAGACCAACTGCTTCTTGTTTGATCCTAACTTCATCCGGGCCTGGCTCGCCGACTTCAATGTCTTCCCATTGAAGCACTTCCGGTCCGCCATACTGATGGATGACAATCGCCTTGGTCATTAATTCCCCCATTTGGTATTAATTTTATTGTGTTGTACTTTTGTTGAACTGAACAAACCAAATGAAGTGCTAATTAACAAGCGAATAGTTTGGTGCTAGCGGAAATTTGTTTGAAAATTTGGATTTGACTTCCAAGATCAATTTGTATTGATTCTAAAGTTGTAGGAAGCCCGGCATAGTCGGTCAAAAGAAAATAATGGGGAATACGAAATGATTAAAGTCCAAGACGTCCAGTATATCCGCTTGGCGGCACCCGATCTCGACAAGATGGAAACTTTTCTAACGGAGTTTGGTATGCACCGCTCCGCCCGAACCGATACGGCGCTTTATATGCGGGGTACCGACGCTGAACACACTATCCATATTACCGAACTCGGTGAACCGGCTTTTCTCGGCATGGCATTTAATGCCGCCAGCACGACCGATTTGGACGTTATTTCCCAACTTGATGGCGCTTCCGAAGTGCTTGAAAATGATGAACCCTGCGGCGGTCAGAAAGTAATTCTCAGTGACCCGGACGGCCTCAAAATTGAAATCATTCAGGGTATCACTGAATTAGAACCCATTTCTGTGCAGGATATTACACCATTTAATTCAGGTTCCCGCCGCCGCCGGGTTGGTCCGGTGGTGCGATCTTCTCCGCGGCCGTCTCAGATCAAACGTCTCGGTCATATCGTTTTGCGCTGTGGTGATTTTAAAGGCTGTGATGACTTTTACCGCAATACACTGGGTATGTTGGTGTCGGATTATCTGTATCGGGGTGAGGCCGACGACCCGGGCGAAACGGCAGCTGAGTTCCTGCGCTGCAATCGCGGTGACGTCTATACCGATCATCATACAATTTTAGTCACTGATGCAGATGAGGCTGGTCTTGGCCATGTCGCCTATGAGGTTGAAGATTGGAACGACCTTTCAGTCGGCCATTGGCATATGCAGGGCACTGAATACCAACATAACTTCGGCCTTGGCCGGCATATATTAGGTAGCCAGCTATTTGATTACTGGTCCGATCCTTGGGGGAACAATCACGAGCATTGGACCGATGGCGATTTGCTCAATGAGGATACGTCAGCCGGTTCCTATCCGCTGCATACCGCGCGTGATGTGCAATGGTCGCCGCCTAGAAACAATTAGCCGGGCTGCTAAATTTAGTGACCGCATAAAAGCATCTTGCGCAAAATCCCATAATGTGAGATTTTAGAATTAATAATTATAATAACTAAATTATGTCTGTTGATTTGGAATATCCTCAGGGAGCCATATGTGATCAAAGTTACCGACATCGCCTATGCGAGATTTCGTGCGCCGGATCTCGACGCGATGGAAGCTTTTCTGGAAGATTTTGGCTTGGCACGCTCGGCCCGCACAGATAATGCCCTTTATATGCGGGCAACCGATGAAGACCATCATGTCCATGTCACTGAATTAGGCGATAAAGCTCAATTTATCGGACCGGCTTTTAATGCCGCCAGCGAAGAAGATTTGCAGGCAATCGCGCAAGCCCCGGGTGCGTCTGATGTTGAAGACATCAATGAGCCCGGTGGCGGCAAGCGGGTTCGCCTGACCGATCCGGATGGTTTCGAAGTTGAGATTGTGCACGGCATCAAGAGGCTCAGCCGTCTGCCGGTCAACAATTCTTTCAAATCCAATTCAGGTGACGATGTCCGGCGCCAGGGTGATTTTGTCCGGCTCGATTCTGGTCCGGCTCGATGTAAGCGCGTTGGTCATATTGTACTCAATACGACCGATTTTAAAGCAAGCGACACCTTCTACGGATCAAACTTCGGATTTGTTCATTCCGATGAATGCATCAATGACGAAGGCGAAACTATCTTTGCCTTTAACCGCGTCGACCAAGGCAAAGAATTTGTTGATCATCACACGCTGTTGACTGTGCCGATGGAAAAAGCGGGACTTGGCCACCTCGCCTTTGAAGTTGAAGATGTAAACGCCGTTCACATGGGTCATGAATACTTGAAGCACAAAGGCTATCACCATTCCTGGGGCATTGGTCGCCATATTTTGGGCTCGCAGATTTTTGATTACTGGTTTGATCCCAATGGCTTTAGGGTCGAGCACTGGACCGACGGCGATCTGCTCAATGAAGACGCGCCGATGGGAACATCGCCGGCAGCAACAGCGCTTGATGTGCAATGGGG
>JABIIH010000063.1 GCA_018649245.1 Rhodospirillaceae bacterium
ATGTCTTCTTCTGAAAATCGCTTCCTTGTCATTATTACCTCCCAAAATAACTAAAATATTCATACCACAAGTGGCTCAGTTATAGGGGGGCAGGACACGATCGTCTTGGCTTGGTCTCCTCCAATCTTTAAAAGCAGGCATAAATAAAAACTGGTGATCGAATATTTATTGCCTCTCCTTAAAGCGCATTTAAACCTTATATTTAAGTGTTTCATGCGTTCTTACTGGCTAAAAGTGTATTGGTTTATCGAAAGATGTGCTAATAAATAATGTTTATTGCCATAAGGAATAGTTATGACTTTGGAGATGAACTATCTCGAACATTTCACGGCTGCCGTGGAAGCGGGCAGTATTGGCAAAGCGGCCCGCAGCCTGAATATCTCTCAACCGGGCTTAACTCGAAGTATTCGATTACTCGAAGAACAGCTGGAAGTCACTCTTTTGGAACGTAGCACCAAAGGTGTAAAACCCACCGATTTTGGCGCGAGCTTTTACACCCGAGCAAAATCCATTCTTCTAGAAGCAAACCGGGCACAGGTAGAAATTCGAGAAATGAGGGGCGAAATTGAACGTACTATTTCGATTGCCACTTTGCCGACGCTGGCAAATTTTATTCTGCCCGAAGCAACGATGAAGTTTTTAGATATTCACCAGAATGTAAAAGTCAGAGTTGTTCAAAAAGCACGTAAAGAAATCTTATCATCTCTCATTGAAGGTGAATTCGACATTATATATTCAATTTTGGATGATGAAATACTCGGATATAAAACACCCGACAACGAAATTATGGGCCAGCAAATTACCAGCCGTTTGTTATTTTTTGACCGGCCATCCGTTATTGTACGGCGCGATCATCCGGTTTTAAGCACTAAAGAAATTATCGCGGAAGAGTTGTTAAAATATCCCTGGATAATGCCCCGGCCAGAATCTGATCAACGGCTTTATCTAAATCAATATTATGCAGAGGCCGGTTTATCTCTGCCAAAAATTGCCGTCGAATGCCAATCTACTCCTTATTTAAAATCGCTTGTTACGCAGAGTGACTTCATTGGATTTTTGACAACCACTTTCATATCCGTCGAGGAGCAAGTTGGTGACATAGTATCTATAGACCTTCCGGGTATGAAGAACACCATTCCATTTGGCATTCAGTATCGTTCAGACCGGCCTGTATCTGGACTTGCCCAAAGCATGTTTATTCAAATGGAAAAGGTGTGCCAAGGATTAAAAACGTCCAAGTCAAATAACACGAAAACGAATGTTCCCGTTGTCGCCGGTACCAATTTTAAATTTTCGCTTCCTGCATCCGACGCCACAGCGTCGTCACGCTGATGCCGAGTTCTTTGGCGGTTTTTGTACGATTACCGTGATTTCGCTCCAGGGTTTCCAAAATCAAACTATGGCCAGCCTCGGCGAGACTAGATTTCAGTTTCTTCGTCCGGCCTTTTTTGGCGGCTAAGGGTTTATCCGAATTTTGGCCCGGCAGCGCTAAATTACCGCGAATGCGGGCGGACAATTGTTCAGGCTGAATGGTCTCCCGGTCAGCCAGACTGACGGCTCGTTCCAATGCGTTGTTCAACTCCCTGACATTACCCGGCCAATCATAGTTCAACAATAAATCCATCGCCCATTGATCGATCTGCAAATTTGGCCGGTCTTCCTGGACCGAGATATTGCGCAAAATAGATGTTACCAGAGATGGGATGTCGCCTTTACCTTCACGCAAGGGCGGCAGGAAAATATCAATAACGTTCAAGCGGTAGAACAAATCGGCGCGGAAGCTCCCTTCCTCAACACAATCGGCAAGATCACGATTGCAGGTACAGATTATACGGACATCCACGGGCACCGGTTTGCTTGAACCAATGCGGGTAATTTCATTTTCCTGCAATACCCGCAGCAATTTTGCTTGGAGCTCAAGTGGCATTTCGCTGATCTCGTCCAACAATAAAGTGCCGCCATCGGCCTCTTCAAACAGCCCGGCCTGGCCGCTTTTTTTAGCCCCGGTAAACGAGCCCTCGGCATAGCCGAAGAACGTGCTTTCGACCAAATTTTCCGGCAAAGCTGCGCAGTTGATGGCAATGAACGGTTTATCAGCGCGCTTTGAGGCATTGTGGATGGCTTGGGCAAAGAGTTCTTTACCGGTGCCGCTTTCACCCAGGATTACGACCGAAGATTGGGTTTCTGCCGCACTTTGGGCTTGCTCCAGTGAAACTTTAAGGCGGGTCCCTTTGGAGACAATATCTTCCCAGGTATATTTGGCGCTGCGATTGCGGCGAACCTGCTCGAGCAGATCACGGCGCTTGCGGACTGAGACTGAATTATTGAAACCAAAGCCAAAGGCCGAGCAAATCGGGATGCGGACAGCGGTCGCCTCGGCAACTGTGCGGGATGGCCCAATATCCGGGCGGTTGGTTTGCATTACTTTAAGGCAACTTTCGGATATACTGCCGTCGCCCTTTTCCGGCTCTACCGTTTTTGGATTGGCCGTCAGCATGCGCTTACCCGCTTTATCGAACAGGATCGCCTCACCCTCCGCCACGGCAGCGATCAAGGGCAAAGTTTCTTTAAGAGTATCGAACAATTCACTTTGGCGGTCGGCACGGTCTTCATTGCTGGCCGAGATTACATAGTCTCCTAACGGCAGAGCAAAGCTCTCGCGGCGGACATCGTTATCGCTGTCGCCCTCACCCACTCCAACCGGTTTACCTTCTGCCGCAGTTTGGTGGCAAAATTCATTAATCAAGCCCTCTAGATTTTCCCGCCGCTCACCATCAGGACCGACTGCATAGAGACACATACCAGACGCATCCGTCACTTGCGCCACGCCGCCGGTTGTCCGCGCGATAAACGGCAACGCCTGATAGATCATTTCAAGACTGATAGGTTTATTCGTCACTTTAGAACCTTTTCAAAATTGAAAAGGCAGCTTAGCGGCAACAATGCATGATGACAAATTAAACTTAATTTTTCCGACGTATATAACGCGGCACAAAATAAACCGCGAGCAGAGCAACAGATGCACCGGCGGTATAGTAATTTGGCATGATCAAACCAAAGCCAGCAAGGCCGATTATCAGGCGCTCCCATTTTGCCAAATGGTCTTGGAAATAGGCTTCTAGGGCAGCCGAAATAAATATCAGCCCAACCGCAGCGGTAATGAAGGAAAACGCAATTACATGCCAGGGCCCGATCATCAGCAGTTCTGGACCGTAGATAAAGGCAAACGGAACGATAAATGCTGCGAGGGCAAATTTTACCGCCATCACGGCAATCAGCAGAGGATTATCCTCGGCAATCGATGAGGCCGCATAAGCCGCCACCGCCACGGGCGGGGTAAGCGCGGACATTACGGCGTAATAAAAAACAAACATGTGAGCCGGTAGCGTTGCTACACCAACCTCGGTTAAAATTGGAGTCATCAAAGCGGCTGACAAAATGTAAGCGCTTGGCGTCGGCATGCCGAGCCCCAGCACAACGGTCAGAGCTGCCGTTACCAATAGTGTCAGGAACATATGCCCATCGGTCAGACCATTGACGAGATGGGCAAACTTTCCGGCCAAGCCGGTCATTGTCATACCACCAATGATCAACCCTGCCGCCGCACAAGCACCGGCAACCGGCACCATGCGATAGCAGGTTTCACTAAGTGCTTTGGCCAGGGTGATTGGCCCAATCCGGGTGCTGGCTTTAAAAATTGATACGACAAGAACAGCAACGGTGCCCATGATACCGACCATGGTCGGGGTGAAGCCCATGATGAGCGCGACGGTCAAAACTGTAAGCGGCACAATAAACAGCCAGCCATCTTTTAGAGTCTCGACAAACGAAGGAATGAGATCATCATCAAGACGGCCAAATCCCTGACGTAGGCAGGAGAAATGCACCTGGGCGTAAATCGAAATGTAATACAAAATCGCTGGTATAACGGCGGCAACAGCAATTTGCAGATATTCGAGCCCAGCAAAATCAACCATCAAAAAAGCGGCCGTGCCTAAAACCGGCGGCACGAAGCTGCCACCCGTTGAGGCGGCGACTTCAATGGCTCCGGCATGGGCGCCGCGGTAACCGAGCCGCTTCATAATCGGGATGGTGATAGAACCGGTGGTCACCACGTCCGAGGTCGGACTGCCAGATAACATGCCATACATACCGGAAGATATAACCGCAACTTTGGCCGGGCCACCGGGGCTTCTGCCACTGATAGCGGCGGCAAAATTAAAGAAAAAAGCTCCGCCGCCACAGGCATGAAGGACGGTGCCGAACATCACAAACATAAAGGCGTAAGTCGCTGCCACTCGCAGCGGCAAGCCAAATATACCATCTGTCGTAAAAACTGTTATTTCAATAAAATGAAGATAACCAATATCGCCATGCTTGAGCACGCCACCCAAAAGATGGCCAAATAAATTATAAACAACAAAAGCAAAAACGATAAATGTTAGACCGAGCCCGGTCGTCCGCCTTGTTATTTCCAACGTTAATACGAAAACGATCGAGCCGAAAAGGACGTCCCATTGGGTCAACTCGTCCAGCAGGACAATACGATCTACTATTGTCGATGCCTGCAAGCTAAAATAAAGACCGACCGCCAGACACGCCAGCGCGAATCCCATATCGAGAATGGACGGTCTCTCTATTTTCGAATCTTCAAACGCGCCGGTGGTTAAAAAAGCCAGCGCACCAACACCGGAGAAAAACAAAACAGTTAGGGTCCATGGCGAAATAATAATAAGCGTGGCTGCCGAAATAACATACACGCCAACAACCACTGCAAAAGGCGTAAATATCCATTCATAAATTCCCTCGGGGCGACGTCTGGCGCCGACAGAGAACCATGTTTTCAAGGATAAGAATGCCGATAATTTCATGTTGTGTAACTCAATAGAAAAAGACATGCGGAACTGATCCGCACGTCCTTTCCATTGCGATACCTATTAAGCGTCTACATCAAACCAATTTCTTTGAAATACTTCAGTGAACCTGCATGGAACGGCGCAGCGCCACCTTGTGAAAGTACCTTCTTTGTCGCAGTCTTTTTGATCAGACGGTGCGACTTGTTTTTGAAGGTCTCTATTTGCTCGAACATTGCCTTGGTGATGGAGTAGGCAAGCTGCGCATCCATATTGGCATTGGCGACAATGACGGCACCGATACACACACCAACGGCACCATTCGGGGACCATTTGTATTCACCAGGTTTGACATTGCAAACTTCGCCGCCAAATTGCTGGGCAACTTTAGCTGATACAGCGGCACCATACTCCAACAAAATAGGCGATGAGTTCTTGGCAATTTCACGAACCCGTGGATGGTTATAAGATATTCCGAAATTGGCAACATCAATCCGACGATCAGACATCAAAGATACTATTTCCTTAGATGCGGCGTGCACAACCTGACCACCCCAGGACTTAATATTTGACTTTGATGCACCTAGAAGATTCATCGCGGCTTCACCAACATCGGCATCCATATTACCTCGCCGGTTGATGGCGATCCGAACGGGCAATTTCTTTTTGACGATATCGGCGAATGTTTTCACGCCATGCTTATCAGCGAATGATTTAGACACTGCTAAAAAGCTCTGTTGGAAACGCGACGCCGGCGTGTACACGCGGAACAAAATTCGAACATTACCTATGGCTTTTTTAAACGGTTTTGAACCTTTCACCGCAGCGTTTAATTCACCATCCGTAGCCATTCCCATCGGCACTTTACCACGCGACACCAGCGGCACATTAGCCAGGCCACCTGAAGACGTCTGATAGGTCACTGTCGAGCCGGGATACGCTTTGGCGATTGCAGCATCAACGCCGCCACCGATCCGCGACCACAAGCCACCTGGGCTGGCACCACTAAGGGTGAGATTATATTTTTGTGCCTGACTTTCGCCCACCAAACCAGCAATCAAAGCGCCGGCAAGTGCTGTACTTAAAAGCAGTTTAGAGTGTTTCATAACTAAGCCTCTCCTTGGTTTTTAAATTTAAAATTCAAAGTGTTTGATTTTGTGACCAGAGTTCTTTGAGACTCTTTCTGTCCAGTTTTCCACGATCCGTTTTGGGTAATTGTTCGATTATATTTACCCGCTCCGGTATTTTGACCGCAGATAGGTTCTGCTGGCAATGGTTGATTACATCTTCCACTGATAAATCGCATTGATCCTGCAACACGACAACCGCTGCCACTCCTTCACCATAGATTTTATCTTCGATGCCGAATGCCGCGACTTCGGCGATACCAGGCAGCCCTGAAATGACGTTTTCGATCTCCAATGGTGATATATTAATACCGCCGCGGATGATGAGGTCCTTCTGCCGACCTGAGATAAAAAGATAGCCTTCTTCATCGTAATATCCCATATCGCCGGTTTTAACGCGGCCTTTAGCAGATATATGTTTGTCGCCATTCTCATCAAGATATTTAAACTCGGTCTCTTGGCTTGGTCCCAATTCAATAAACCCGATACTTGGGGCCGGTAATGGTTCGCCATCATCATCGACAACCTTAAGGTTTTGATAGGCTAATGGCTTGCCGACAGAGCCCTGTTTTCGACAATTTTCATTACTGGCCGAAATCCAGCCGACTTCACTGGCGCCATATCCTTGGCAAACTTTAACGTCATATAGCGCCTCAAAATTTTGCCAATCCTGGATCAATAATGGCGCCGAACTGGAGGTGATATAGCGAAGATGCGGGATATCCCCGCCTCTGATCTCAGATGGCCTATTGATCAACATACTGATTGTCGTCGGATTACCGGCGGCGATAGTTGCCTGGTGATCTTTGATCCAATTAAAAAAGCGGCTGGCCGAAAATTTGCGCGCCAGCAGCAAAGTCGCTCCAACCGATAAGGGCGCCAGCACGCTCAACACCTGCGCCGACATCCAATTGAAAGAACGAAAATCCAGAACCCGGTCCGCATCCGATAAATCAAATCCCTCGACAACCGCCAATGTGTTATCAACGAGGTCACTGAAATTACACATAACGCCCTTTGGTGTAGAGGATGTGCCGGAAGTATAAAAAATTGAAGCGATGTCTGCTGGAATATTGACCGGTATCTCAATTGATCCGGTGCTCATTTCGGATACGACACCGAAGAATGTATCTACCGCCGCCTCGCCAATTTGGCCAAGCGGTAATTTTTCAACATCATTAATTGAAGAGAGATCAAGCCCAGCGGCTTCCTCGAATAATATAATTTTGGGTTTAACCGTAGCAATAATCTCATCAATATAGAGCGCGTTCATTTCTACATGAATAGTACAGGCAGTCGCGCCATAAGCCATCACACCAATATAGGTAAGCAAATGCTCGATCGAATTGTTCGACATCAGGGCAATGCGATCATTGGCGACAAAGCCCCGCTGCTTAAGGAATTGTCCGACTTGACGACATACTAGATCAGCCTCGCCATAAGTGACGGACTTTTCCTGGTCGATACTATAAATAAATTCCTCTTCAGGCTGTGACTCAGCGTAATGTCGCAGCCACTCCTGAAAACGATTATTTATACTAACATTCATATCCATATTTCGATTATCAAATTGGGACGGCGCAACACTACACGCCGTCCCGCCTTGAAAATTTAGCGGCCGGTTCGAGCCAGTGAATGAACCCAACCATGCATGTAACTTTTCGCATGTTTGATCTGCTCATCGCTCAGGAAGTCTTTGAGCTCAACTTTGTCGACCGGATAAACCGGACGATGGAAATCCTGCTCAAAGCCGAACGGCACTGTCGCATCGATACCCATGCCGCCTTCGAACTTGGTGTTGGACGCGGTCCAGGCCGCACTACCTGCCGTCATCCGTTCAGCCGGCATGAAGGTCTGGCCGATACCACCCGGCAATGGATTGAGGATATCGGTTTGCGGATTAACCCGGGTCGTCAGGTTCCACATAATATCATCCATTGAATAAATATCGACATCTTCGCTAACGGCAATCGCCAGACGCATGCCCTGCGAACAGGACAGAATGGCGGACAGGAAGTTTCGCTGCCAGCCTTCTTCGATCTGGTTGCGCTTTTTCACCTGAATAATGCAACCACCCCAGTCGGTCATGCTGTAAGGGATGTGGACGTCTTGGATGATACCCGGCTGCAAGCGGTCACAGAGCTCGTAAATTGCTGACTCGCGCACTGTCGTATCGATGTTAGCATCGTCCGAGGTATGAACACCAAGCGGGAAAATAACCGGCTTACTTTCAGGTTTTCGCATGGTGATAGCGGTGACGTGGAAGGTCGGTGCTTTATAGGCTTTACCCATATAGCCGGCCCATTCCGGATGGAAAAAGGTTTTACCTTGAACGCCGAGATCTTCAGCTTCTTTAGTTTCGTAGCGCTTGTCGCGCGGATGGAGATAGCCTTCCAGCACATACTCTGCATCGGCCAAGGTCATCGCATCAATGGTCTGACATTTGACCAGACGGATCGGACTGCCCTGAACTGCGCCTGCCATGCCGATCTCATCACAACCTTTGGGCAGAATAACATAGTCGAAGCCGCCGCCGGCTAACAGTGTGCACGATGGCGGCACGCCAAAGCACATGGTCATCGGGACTGGCTCTTCGTTGTGATAGTTAGCGGTCATGATCTGCCACATATGCGAGCCCGGCGAAATTTGCAGCGTTCCAGTATCACCCCAGCGGAAGTTCATGCGGTTGTAGCCAATGTGACTGCCGCCATCAAAATAATCGCCGACGACACAGGAAATACCGGAACCGATGGTCAATTCTGGTTCAAGCTCAGTGTGGCGAATGGCAGTAATCCATTTATTGACGTCGAGATCGTCGGTAATAACGTGTTCCTGCACCGGCGCTTCAGCTTGGGAAATTTCCACCGGCGCTAACGGATGGGTCAAGGCATGGGCAAGCTTTTTGGTCCGATCAACCGGACCGTCCCAACCGAACATTTTTTCAATAATGCCGATGTCCGAAAACAGATTGGTGACGGCACGGGCATGCGGCTTGCCTTTGACATTTTCAAACAAGATGGGCGGACCACCGTCCAAATGTTTTTGGATACCGGTGATTTCAAGATCTGGATTGACTTCTTTGTCAGTCTCGATCAAATCACCTTCTGCGCGCAGCCAATCCAAGGTACCGCGTAAGCTGGTTAAGTCTTTTTCACTCATTTTATTCTTCCTCAATATCCACTGTTTTTATGGGGTCAGATTGATGGGGTAATTTGTTTTCAGCATCAAAATATACGTCACCTGATAGCATCGGGCGTACGTCTGATATTTTCCAAATTGGCATTAATCATTTAGGCACCCCCTCCCTAGTTAGCGTACCGATTTATCCTTAGCTAGAGCAAGGTACGTGCCAAATTGAAAAATGGCGGAAAACAGGGATTTTCTAAAATTTAACCCGGGTTACTTTATTTTCATAATTGAAATAATGTGTTCAGCATTGAAATAACCTTCAAATCGATCTTTCGACGGCCAATCTGTTAGTAATATCCCTAGTCTGCTTTTGCCCACATCTCCTTTATTTGGCACCCAATTCCCTGTATACTAGGGTTAAGTGTAGATTATTATTTTTGCAATTACTTAAAATAACTTTATTTTTCAATCTCTTATAGAATACGACGCGATGTTGGGCGGCTATAGGAATGTGGAAACAGAAAACAATTGCAGTAAGCCTGATGCTTGCTTTGTCAGCATGCGCCTCCGCTGACCCTCGGTTTACAGCCGGGCTCAAGTCATTTCAAAAAGCTGATTATGAAAGTGCCCTTGCAAAATGGCACCCGGCGGCCGATGCCGGTGTGCGTAACGCCCAGCACGGTATCGGTTGGTTATATGAAAAAGGTCTTGGCGTTGAACAGAGTTATAAAACCAGTGCAAATTGGTATCTGAAAGCTGCAGCCCAGGGGCATGGCGGCGCACAGCTCAATCTGGGTAACTATTTCGACAGTGGCAAGGGCTTCACCAAAGACTACAAGATAGCCGCCGGTTTTTTTACCCAAGCAGCTAAAAACAATATTGCCGAAGCCCAAAATAATCTCGGCCAAATGTACAAGATGGGCCATGGAGTCAAACAAGACTTAGAGGCGGCAGCAAATCTATTCCTGGCTGCGGCACGGCAGAATTATGCGCCGGCGCAAAACGCCATCGGTATAATGTACTTCAAAGGCCAGGGTATCGAGCAAGATGCCGAAAAAGCGTATTTTTGGATCAGCCTGGCCGCCTTGAACGGCCAAGAAGGCACCGAACACAATCTAACATTTGTAGCCTCGTTTTTAGAGAAAAAACAAATCGATAAAATTGATGAGGAAGCCACTGAGTGGATTAAGGCAAGGACGTAACAATGGTAAATATGATGAAATCAACTCGCTTAATCACGGCCCTTGTCATCGGCCTTTCCGCTTGGATGATCACCGGTGATGTGCAAAGTGACGACCGCAACGAAATCGAATTGATTTTACCTGCCGCCCATACCGCCCCTGAGTTAGCGGACATAAATCCGAAAGAGGCGCAGAAAGAGGTAGCCGACCCCAATGAATGGACCGTTGAAGAAGCATCCGGCGATGCTTCGGTTAAAATTTCCCTCGACAAAATTTGGCAGCCGCTAACCCCCGGCCTGGTTATTGGTCCAACTTCTTCGATTAAAACCGGTCCAACGGGCTGGGCGTTGTTAACTCACGGCAAAGATCGTATGGCAATCGCTGCCAAGACCGAATTTTCGGTCCCAGAAAACGCCAGTTCACCTTCAAAGATCACACCTGCGATAACCAAACCGGGGAACATTACGCGGATAATGCAGACCATCGGCAGTATATTGTTCAAAGTCGATAAATCCCCTGACCGCGCTTTTGAAGTTGAAACACCCTATCTGCTCGCGGGTGTTAAAGGTACGACCTTTGGTGTCAGTGTCGATGGTGACGGCGCCAATGTTACCGTCAGCGAAGGAACGGTTGGTGTCGCCGCGGCCAGTGGCACAGCCAGCACAGATGTAACAAAAGGACAAACCGCAAGCGTAACTACGAATCCCGGCAGTGGCGTGAGCGTTGGCCGTTCAAGTCGAGGCAGTGGCCGAAGCGGTGATCAAGGCAAAGGCAATTCCGGCGATAAAGGCCCTGGCAATAACTCCAATGGCAAGGGCCCGGGTGGAAATTCTGGAGGAAATTCCGGACAAGGGTCCGCACCTGGACATGCGAGCGCGGGTGGCCAAGGAAATAGCGGCGGCGGTAACAGCGGCGGTAATGGTGGCGGTAATGATGGAGGTAACAGCGGTGGCAATGACGGTGGCAATGACGGCGGAAATGGCGGCGGTAACGACGGTGGCAACAGTGGTGGTAATGGCGGCGGAAATAGCGGTGGTAACGGCGGTGGCAACAGCGGTGGTAATGGCGGCGGAAATAGCGGCGGTAACGGCGGTGGCAACAGCGGCGGCAATGGCAATGGAAACAATAATTAATGGCTGCGCCAAGCAACATCAATTTGAAGACTTTACTGCGTAACCTGATAAGCATCATACCGACAATTGCGATCTTCACATTGGTGGCGGTATTGTATCTTTTTGGTAATTTTTCATTTATCGAAAAGAAATTTCAGGATGAACGATTTCGGTATATTCAGCGCGATGCCACTGCTAACACAGTAATTGTAGCAATCGATTCCTTTAGTTTGAAAGAGCTTGGGACTTGGCCGTGGCCACGGCGCCTCCATGCACGCTTACTTGATAATCTTAATACGGCCGGGGCAGGACGGATCGCGTTTGATCTCGATTTCAGCTCGCCGTCAAATCCGATTGAAGATAATGCCTTTGAGAACGCACTTAAAAGAGCGGCCGGAAAAGTCGTGTTGATCGCTTTTCAACAGCATCAAATTATCAATGGAACAAAAATATTTTCCACCAACTCACCAATCGAGTATTTTCAGCAACATGCGGTGATTGCCGCGGCAAATATCCGCTCTGATCGCGACGGCATTATTCGGCGTCAGGCAATCTATCAGGATATTGGCAGTAAAAAAGTTTTAACTGTTCCCTCAGTTCTTGCCCCGTCTGCAGAACTGACCAACCCAGTATTTTCAATCGATTTTGGCATCAGAAAAAATTCGATACCGGTTATTTCTTATGCGGATGTTCTGCTAAACCGGGTTGATTTAAAAAATCTAAAAGGCAAGAATATTATTGTCGGCGCCACTGCCATTGAGCTCGGCGACCAACTTGCTGTGCCGGTCTACCAATCTTTGCCGAGTGTCTATGTGTTGGTAGAAGCCATCGAATCTTTGGCCCAGAATCGGGCAATTATGCATATCAGTCCGGTTGTAATCTTGCTTATTATGGCAATACTAAGTTTATACTTTGGCGCCAAATTCAGAACATTACCGTGGCGAAAAGGCGTTGCTTTATTATCATTTTCAGTCGCCTTTGTTGTTTGCAGTTCCGTTCTTGTCTATTCGGCGGTGCCGGTCTCAATCGATACCACTCCCTTAATAGCAATCCTGATGACAACTGCGATGCTTGGCTGGATCCAGCAGATCGATATTCAATCACTTGCTGCATTTCGTTCCTCTATGGCCCTTGAAAGCCAGGATAAATTTACCCAAAGCATTATCGAAAACGCTTTTGATGGAATTTTTGTTTTTACCGCCAACGGCAATATTGAGTTTTTTAATGATGCTGCAAAAAATCTATTTGGTTATGAAAGCCAAGATATTTCAGGCAAAAACATCGCCTATATTTTGGGCGAGAATAATGCTCAAGATGGTAAAAGTATTGAGCCAATCGATCCTTCTCAGTTCCAGCCCGGTGATACTGAAACAATTGGCATCAAATCTGATGGTTTGACTTTTCCGATCGAAATTTCAATTTCAAAAATTGAGTCTCCGATCAGTCAACACACTTTGGAACGCCGGCGGGTGCCGCGCGTTTCGTACTTGTGTACGGTTCGAGATATTTCCCAACGCAAAGCTAGAGATGTTGAATTCAGCGGTCGCCACACCGAAATGACGGAAGCCACTAGAATGATTTCCATGAGCGAAATGGCAGCAGGCTTGGCGCACGAGATCAATCAACCTCTTACGGCAATTTTTGGCTATCTCGAAGGCGTGCGTAGGCGCCTCAAAAGTATTTCAATCGTGCCGGAGAATATAATTGAAGCCGTCGAAAAGGCACTTAATCAAGCCGAACGTACGCGTGAAATTATTCGTCGAGCGCGTTCGGCAACCAAAAAAATAGAACTCAATCGTTCTGCCCTTGATTTAAATTCAGTTGTCGAAGATGTCGTAGATTTGTTGAAATTTGATATTTCGCGCTATGGCGTCTCAATTCACCTGGATTTAGCGCCGCAGCTGCCTTTGGTCGAAGCCGATGCCATTCAAATTCAACAAGTTGTCATTAATCTTGCTAGAAACGGCATGGAGGCAATGACCGAATTGAGCTCGATGTCACGCTACCTCACCATTGAAACTACGGTCGATCGCGATGGCTACGTTCAGGTCAACGTGAAAGACAACGGCCCTGGTTTTTCTGGGGATATGAAGGATAAATTGTTCTTCCCCTTTGCTACGACCAAAAAAGAAGGCATGGGTATCGGGCTGACAATTTGTTCGACAATTATTGAAGATCATGCGGGTAAAATATCTGCTGAAAAAGAACCCAATGGTCCGACCGTATTTTCGATCAAACTTCCTCCACTTCGATCAATCCAATCAGCACCAGAAACGCAGATGCAGGATGGCGATCTGGCACAACGAAAGATTAAGTAAATTTGGGGCCTAGCCCCTAATTAATCTTTTGATTGATCTCCGCCCAAATTCGAGACGCCGTGTACGGCATATCAAAATGCTCAATGCCATAGGGTGACAGCGCATCCATCACGGCATTACCAATAACTGCCAAAGCTGGCACGGTGCCGGCTTCGCCGCCAGCCTTGATGCGGAGCGGGTTGGTGTCCGACGGCACTTCCATTGTATCAATATCAAACATCGGAAATTGGTCGGCTCGCGGCATCATATAATCCATGAACGAGCCGGTTATGAGCTGGCCCGAGTTTAAATCAAAAAACGCGCATTCCCCCATCGCCTGACCGGCTCCCATGACAATGCCGCCATGAGTTTGACCATGCACGATCATTGGGTTAACCGCCTGACCACAATCATCAACGATACTGTATTTGCAGATCGTCATCTCACCGGTTTCAGGATCAATCTCAATTTCAGCTGCCGAAGCGCCGTAGGGATACGTCTTAATCCTGCCTTCTTGCAGGAATTCCGACATTAAGGGATCGCTCGAGCTGTGAAACTCAGCGTAGGCAGCCGCCACGGCCAGAATATCAGTTTCCTGTCCTGTGGCTGAGATGCGGAATTTACCCTCAACGAATTCAATCACAGTTTCATCTGCTTGCAAAAGATGGGCAGCTACTGGTTTTGAAATCTCAATAATTTCCTTCGAGATTTCGTATAGCACTGTTCCCATCATACGCATGGAACGATCCGAATGAGTGCCGCCACCGCGCGCCAACAAGGCGGAATCTCCCCAGGCCAAGGAGATATTTTCATATGGAATGCCGAGCAACTCGCTCAAGACTTGCGGATAAGTCGTTTCGTGCCCCTGTCCATGATTCTGCGTACCGGCAAAAATCGTTGCCTGGCCAGCGGCGGAAATCTCGACCCGCCCCATTTCGAAAGGAGCGCCGACCGGTGTTTCGACGAACGGCACAAGACTAATACCACGCAATTTGCCGTTTGCTTTGGATTGCTCCCGGCGGCTGGCAAAGCCCTGCCAATCCATAATTTTAGCAACACCGTTGAGCGCTTCCGGAAAGCCACCAACATCATAAGTTAATCCCATCACCGTGGTGAAGGGCATGGCATCCTGAGGGATTAAATTTTTAAGCCTGAGTTCCCGGCGATCCATACCAATTTTACTGGCGCCCATGTCGATTAACCGTTCTAGAGCGAAATGGATTTCAGGTCGGCCGGCGGCGCGAAACGGCAGCACGGGCACTGTGTTGGTGAGGTAAGCTTGCATATCCAGAGACGCATTTGGAATATCGTAGGTTGTTGTCACCAGCCGTGAGGCATTAGCCGGCGGTGCATAGCAGATCGTAAATGCGCCGAGGTTAATCAGCACCTGCAGTTTATAGGCGTTGATTGAGCCATCTTGATTGAGCCCTAGTTCACCGTTCAGCAGCATATCGCGGCCTTGCCAGTCACTAATGAAAGCCTCAATCCGGGAACTCGTCCATTTGACCGGCCGCCCGAGGCGCTTAGCGGCCCAAGCGAGCATGACATATTCCGGGCCAACATGGCCACGCGAGCCAAAACCGCCACCGACATCCGGGCAGATCACCTGTACCTGGTCCGGCTCGGCTTTGAGCGCGCTGGCGATCATATCCCGGTAGCGATGCACACCTTGATTACCAGCCGTCACGATATAACGCTCTTCTGCCAGATCGTATTCCGCGATGCCTGAGCGTGGTTCCATCTGGCAGCTAATCAGCCGTGGCACATTGAACGAGCCTTTCACTACAACATCGGACTCTGCCAAAGCCTGATCGGTTGCCTCCGCTGCGCCGCCATAATGGTGGATAACTATATTGCCAGGAGCGTGCTCGCTGATCTCCGGCGCATTGTCGGCAGCCGCCTGGTGGACATCGACAATTGCCGGTAGCTCATCGAGCTCGACTTCAACAAGTTCCGCCCCCTCTTCCGCCGCGGCTATTGTTTCAGCTACCACAAAGACAATTGGCTCGCCAACATGGCGGACTTTATCAAACGGCATTGGCCATTGTGGAAATTGGATCGCGACTGGATCAGTGTCATCAAAAGCCGGTTTGGTAAAATCTTCAGGCGAGGCTTCAATCGCGCGGTGAATGACCGGCCCATAGCCATCGGCTTCAAAGTCTTTGCCCGTCAGCACGGCGATAACGCCGGGTGCAGCGTCGGCCTCGGTCGTATTTATATTCTTAATGATGCCGTGAGCAATTTGGCTGCGAACAAAGAAACCATAGAGCTGGTTCGTCTTATTAAGATCGTCTGAATATTGTCCCTGCCCCTGGATATAGCGCAAATCTTCGTTGCGCAGAACAGATTCACCAATTTTCCGAACGCCAGTGCCTTCAATTGTCGATTGATCGTCGCCGGACATTAATTCCCCCAATGCCTTACTTTTCTTAGCTTCTTAGCGCTTATTTTCTATAGCCATGGCAATATGTCAAACAGCATAAATAAAAAGTCGTGGAAAGCCACAATATTGAATTTCAGTAAAAAAACATACTATATATAGTGATACACAAAATACTTACCACAATATTCAGTTTATCAGATTGGAAGCCATCATGCTTAAATATATCACTAAATTTTTGAGGCTTAAGCGGCGGCGCTCTCCTGCTGCCCAGATGATTTGGCTTTATCCAGGTTCCCTCAAACAACAATAAGCCAATTAAAAAAATCCTGTTATTTAATTCACTTTGATTCACTGATTCGTAACTTTTGACGCTTATTGTCTCTTTTTAGAATACAAAAACATAAAAAAAGGAGAGAGCAGAATGCGCTACTCTATTCAATACCAGGAAACTACAGGTGAATGGGCAATCTTCGATACTGGTGGAGGCTCTGGCTTGGTCGGTATATGCCGAACAGAAGAGGACGCTCTCCTCGAAGCCCTCAAACTTGAGGAAAAGTCCCGTGTCAGCGGTTACCATCACTCTGACGTAGATCGATTAACCGCCTAATTCATCTGACAATAAGGGCATCCGCACGCACAATCCCTCGTTCCCCAAACGACAACTCCCTCTGGTGTGTGGATGCCCCCTTTTTTTAGCCATATTTTTCCATTAACTCTTCATTAATGTTCAATTCCTTATACTTAGGATTCGTATCAAGAAATGATACTGGAGTTGCTATGAAAAGCATTAAATTACGTTTTATCGCCATGGGATTAACAATCCTACCCTTTGTTTTAGCCGGCTGGTTATTTGCCTCCTGGTTAGCCGGATCAGCTTTCGCCGCCGTCGAGCGTGGTGAACTGATTATTATCGATCCACCTCAAATTTTATATAAATATACTGATCGTTTTGGCTTCAAAGTCGTCAACGCCGTAGCTTTGAACTCTCTCGATATGAAAGCGGTCACGTTACGCGTTCCCAAAGGGCACCACCCAAAATCAGCGGCAATATTGCTGAGAAATTATGTGCCGGGACTTATTGTTGATGGCTCGGGATTCACCAAAATTACTAAGTAATTGAATTTACTAGGTAATTTAATTTATGTGATGGGCTAAACGAACCGCGAGACTATAAATCGTCTGCGTCGGATTGGTCCAACTGTTGGTCGGAAATACCGCCAAAAATAAGCTTCTTAATAAATTCCCGACGGACAATCATTTCTGCCTCGATCACGTTTCGTTGAATTGCCTAATATAGGTATTTTCTTCTATATTCCAACCATGGCAGAAGCTGTACTTGGTAGGAACAGGAAAAATCAGAATGATTGAAGGCATCGGCGGTTCACAAACCACCCAATTACACGCATTGAAATTTGAAGCGCAGGCTCAACAAGAAATCGCGCAGCAAGTTGATAATCAAACTAAACAAACGATTCAAAAAGCCCAATCGTCTCAGGCAGAATCCAACAATAAGCCGGATCATCGCGGTCAAAATGTCGATGTTTCAGCTTAACAATTAAATTTTTCGTTCATCAAATTGAATGATAAAATAACCCCGCAGTAAAAAACTGTGGGGTTTTTCATATCTATCCTGGTGTAAATTCAATAAAAAATAAAACTGATCGGCACAGCAGATAGTTTCGCGTAAGTTTCTTCAAAATGACCAAAATCACGCCCACCCCAACTCGCTGGAATATTATATTTATTGCCCTCGCCGCTGGCGTGATTATTGCCGGCTATGCTGGCAAATCCCCACCGGCGATCCCAGGTATGCGGGCCGAACTATCCTTGAGTTTGATAACGGCGGGCTGGGTTATCTCAATATTCTCGGCCCTAGGTAGCTTAACCGGCATGATGGTTGGTGGATTTGCCGACCGCATCGGTCGGGTGAAAATGATCCTCTATGCCTTAGTCATATTATCCATAGGCTCTATTCTTGGTGCGTTTGCTCAATCCGCCACTGTATTATTACTCTCCCGGTTGATCGAAGGCGCCGGATATATCGGCACCATGGCCACACTCCCCGTCTTAATCGCCGGCCTTACATCTGATCACGATCGTGGCCTTGCACTCAGTTTGTGGAGCAGCGTGACCCCTTTAGGAATGGCTATTGCGATGGTGGCTGCACCATCAATTATTGAACCAGCTGGTTGGCGAGGCTTGTGGTTGACAACAGCGAGCTTGACGATAATTTTTTTTCTGCTCTGCGGATTTTATTTTCGTGGCATCGACGCTCAAACACCAAAGAATAGAGAACCGTACTGGGACAACATTAAGAAAACGGTTTCTACTTCTGGTCCCTGGCTAATTTCACTGTGCTTCCTGACTTACACTTTGCAATGGATAGCAATTATGGTCTGGCTGCCTACCTTCGCCATTGAAGAACGCGGATTGGGACTTGGACTAGCTGCTTCTTTAGCAGCCGCCGGTGTTATTGTTAATATTTTTGGTAATTTGTTCGGTGCCTGGCTGGTTCATCGGGGAGTCGCCCGTTGGCTTATGATCACCATCGGCACCTGTTTCATGGGGGGAACTTCACTGTTGATTTTCCCGGATGTCTTGCCTGATTTGATACGCTTTGGGTTCGTGCTGATTTTTTCGTTCATGGGTGCATTGCAACCGACCACATTGCTAGCCGGCGTACCGGTTCACACACCGTCCCAAGACCAACTCGGCGCCACCAACGGTCTGCTTTATCAGGGATCGCAAATTGGACTATTTTTCGGTCCCCCAGTTGTCGCGCTCGTCGTTACCTTTACCGGGACCTGGGAATTTGTCGGCTGGTTTCTGTTTATTGGTACGGTGTTGAACCTCGCAATGGCCCAGGGTATCCGCTTACTGGAAAAACAATAGCTTCCTGGCAACTAGGCAGCTTCGACCGACTGGTTTTTGCCACATTTTGACCCCACTTAATGTATAGATTTAGATTCTTCTTTGGAGTCAGCACCTTAACCGCAGTGTTAACTTGGCACGGGACTTGCGAAGCTCACAACACTACAAAACAAACTATAAAACCAACCATAAAATGAACTAGGGCTAACAATGATAAAAAACTTACTCGCTATTACTAAAATCAAAAAATCAACCTTCACCAGCAAAAAACAAAGCGGAAAATCGGCAGAAATTCATGTTGCCTCATTTAACCATCTGCAATGCCCGGATATTAGCCGCGCGCCTGCAACGCATCTCTCTTTATGCGGTACTTCTGAGAAAAAATTAGGCGCTCCAGCCAGTCTATTTCCGCTTAAAAATATAAAACAACGGAAAAAAGCCAGACGGAACCACCGTCAAATCAATAGCTGGCAGAAACTGGTTAAAACACTGGCACAATTTGGCGCCAAAGGCCAAATCGCCGGCATTAATAATTTTATCAATAATTTGGCGGATGTCGCGGCGATTGCCTCCTACGGCAAAACCAATAATTGGGCGGCGCCAACGCGCTATTTCCGCTGCGAAGATCGCTCAGAAAAATACGCTGTTGCTAAGTATCTCTCTCTGCGGCTGTTAGGATTTCATGCCGAACGTCTTCGGGTTGTCTGGCTGCGCACTAAAGATGGCAAATCTCAACATGCAGTTTTAATGGTTCAATTGGCTGATCAGAGTTTTGTGCTGGACAGCCGAACCGATAAAATCACCACCGATGATATGTTGAAAAAGGAACAGCCAATTTGTTCTTTGAACGGCAGGCGATTTTCAGTTCATTGGGATGCTAATAACCCCGAGGGCGCTAAAAAGGCGATCGAACATCTTAATAAGCATGCCCACCGCCTAGCCGGTAATGCAAAGCTATCAGCTGCTGCTTAGAATTGCTTTGCCTTCTTGATGGAGAGCATGAATCCTCTCATCCGATTCGGTAAAAGCACTAACAATAGGGCTAAGCTGATCTGCCATCGCCGCCGGGTAGCTGATCGCCATGCCCGATGGTGTGCGAAACAAGAGCGAACTAATGAGCTGGGGGTTGGCGCTGGCAATTTTAACGAAACTGTCGACCAGGCCGAAATTGATCACATCGTGAAAGACGTAGACACAGTCATCACTCGCCACTGATTTGCAAATCTCAAAATCTTCGGTTTGCTGGTCCGGTGTGTGACCGCCGTCGATCAGAACAAAATCCAAGGCGTCGTCAAAATTATCAGCCACAATTTGCGAGACATCTTCCGGACTTTTACCTTTGAGTGCGATCACTTCCGCCTCTATCTGCTTGCCCAGAGCATTTGTCACCTCCAAGCCAAGGGCTTCATCGGGCCGAGGACACATATCAATTGCGACAATACGCGAAGTCGGACACATCAGCCCAAGCGCCAGCGTGGTCCAGCCAAAGGAATTGCCAATGACAAAAATGTTTTGCGATTGAACCATCGGCAAAAGACATTCAAGGAAACTGAGCTCGGCCATCGCCAAGCCACCGCCCCGGCTCATCTTGACGCCGTCTTGGTAAATATAGGAGAACGGAATATCAGCCAGATTAAAACCTGGAAAATGCGCCGGCGAGAGCGAGCTCTGTACTTCATAGCCACTGCTTTCATAAAGCTGGACTAATTTTACAAATGCGTTACTCATCCAATTGCCCGCCCAACTTGTTCCAGCGGTTTCGATGAGATGAGAATAAAGGCGATGACACAAGGCTCATCACCATGATTTTCCCAATTATGGATGGTGCCGCGCTGGACCAAGACATCTCCCGCTTTTAAATGAACCTGCTCGCCATCATCCAGCCCCATATCAATCTCACCCGACATGACAACGGCATAATCAATAGATTCAGTGCGGTGGTTACGGGGCGATACACCCGGCGCGTATTCGACTATTCGGAAAACCGAGCCGTTTTCAATGGTTGTGCCGATATCGCGGGCACCCAGGTCCTCACCATCCTCAACAAATTTGACCGGCAAATCCGTGCTTGTCCAAATGACGTGCGAGCCATGCCCCGGGCGGCCGGAACTAACATTCGGCACTAAATCGTCAATCAGGACTTTAGCCTTACCTTCAGCATTGTGACCGGTCACAATGCGTCGATATTTTGGTGTCATGAATATCCCCATAATTTTCTATTTCCATAACTATAACCTGCTTACCTATTTGTACCAATACGTAGCCTTTGCTACGATAATAGATAAAATAAAAAACTGTATATAGGGGAATAAGCATGGCTTTACAGGATGTATCTAACGACAATGCCATCAGGAATTCGGTGAGTGCCGAAGAGTGGCAAACGCGTGTTGACCTTGCCGCCGCCTATCGCTTGATCAGCCTCTTTGGATTTGATGATCTAACCTACAACCATTTATCGGCGCGGGTACCGGGCGAACCGGACCATCTGCTGATCAAACCGACCAATATCATGTTTAGTGAAGTTACCGCCTCAGCGCTCCTTAAATATGATTTTGATGGCAATCCGATCACCGATGAGGCGCCGCAACTTTGGGGCGGTGGCTTCGTCATCCACTGCGGGGTAATGAAAGAGCGTCCCGACGTCAACGCAGCTTTTCATACTCATTCACCTGCCGTCATGGGTGTGTGTTCACAAAAGCAAGGATTGCTGCCGATCAATCAGTATGCGCTGACGTTTTATAAAAAGCTGGCCTATCACGACTTTCACGGCTTTGAATTTAACATCGAATTGCGCGCACCGCTGTTTCGGGATCTTGGTGATAAGAATGTAATGCTGATGCGCAATCACGGCTGCCTGATATGCGCAACCTCTGTCGCCCATGCGTTTCAACTGCATCATTTTTTGGAGCTCGCCTGCCAGGGACAATTGGCCGCGATGACCGGCGGTGCCGAAATCACCTTGCCCGATGAAGACGTGCTTGAATTCGCCGCCGGCCAATTGAGCAATCTTGATCCTGAAAAAGCGCTCGCCAAGGATTGGCCTGCCTGTCTTAGAAAAGTACAGCGCGATGCGCCGGGATTCGATAGCTGAATTTAACTTGTCAAATTTAGGTAGCTACTTTGATCTAACCATTTTCATTTTTCCTATACGCACAAGTAGAATTACTTGAATTTATTTACAATTTGTAATAGTAATTATTGAATATTATATTATTCGAATAGCTCTGAATAAATTGTCAGATACTTGTAATTTATCAATAAGCTAAAAGTCATTCTAGCCGTCTACTCAACTTTACCGGAGGAGACTATGAACCTACAACCGAAGGTCAAACAGCTGGTTTGGGGAAACTTTTTACCAGTTCTGGCCCCTGTTTTAGTTCTCGTGGTGGGTTTCGGACTGATGTCCTGGGTTAACGTTTCCGGCCTGCCAATCGATGCGCCAAAATCAGAATTCAAATCGGCAACCATAATTGGTCAAGAGAGTGTGGCACGATACTGGACAGGCCTGACGTTACTTTTGATGGTTGTGGTGAGTATTGGCGCAGGTTTGTATGCAATGGTATTTGCCTGGAATGCCTCTTCTGATGAATCGAGCCGCGGGCGTTTTATTGTAACGCTCGGGCTTCTTATTGCCGTAGTGTTATTTGCCATATTCGGTTTGGATGACACCAGTTTTTACGAATATCTTAGCCTAAAGGTTTTTTCAGGCACTTTGGGCGCCTATCCCGGTGAACCCAATCGACTTTTAATGCTGGATCATATTATCGATCTCGGCAATACAGTGCCCCCAATTGCTGCAGCTATTCTGGCTACTGCTGTATGTACTTTAGTTCCTGACAAGGCGAACGCTCTTAAATTAGATGCTTCTGGAAATCAACAAGCACGAGACGAAGCCGCCGCACAAATAGCGCTCCAAATAGTGTTGTTAAAAAGGTATTTGGGAGCCGCGTCCTTGGTGCTTTTGATCGGCCTTACTCATATGAAAGCCTGGCGCGACTGGCCGTTAGCGTTTTGGCCGAATGCCACAGATAAATCGGCCATAGCATTTCAACAACTGGTCGATGCATCAATTTCTTATCAAGCCGTGCATTTTGTCTGCATTCTGGCGGCGATTTTTCTGCCGATTGCCTACCGGCTCAAAACCCAGAGCATGCGTCTCGCTGTACTCGAACATGGTGAACAAATTGGCAGTAGTCATGCAACCTGGCTAAGCAATAAAGGTCTATCATTGAATACGTCGGAAATCACACAGCGCGCAATAGCCATCATCTCACCGTTTCTGGTGCCTGCGGCGGGGCCGGCTGTTGAGATACTCAAAAAAATTCCTGAAATGTTTTCCTGAATTTAGGGAGTGACATCCATGACTTATTCAAACCCGCCTGATCCCGTTCCACCAATTGATGGTGATAATTTTAACTCGGTGGAATATGATCCACCGGATCGTGATCCCGTTAACGTACCTTCTGATGTTTTCGAGCTTGGTCTGGTAATGGCAGGTGCGGTTTCCGCCGGAGCCTATATCGCCGGTGTTATGGATTTTCTAATCGAAGCGCTAGACGTCTGGGAACAAAAAAAGGCGGAACCCGGATTTAGCGGGCCCAAACACCGGACGCTGTTAAAAGTAATAACCGGAGCATCTGGTGGCGCTATGAACGGCGCTATTGCAGTGGCCAACCTCAATCATAAATTTAAACACATTCGATCAGGAGAAACAGCCGGGCAAACGGAAAATCCCTTTTTTGACGCCTGGGTAAACGATATCGATATCTCTCTATTGCTAGCGCTCGAAGACCTTTCCGGTGACAATCCTGAAATTCGTTCAATCCTGGATTCCACCGAACTCGACGCTATTGCCCGTCGCTCATTGACGCCACCACCAGATGCTGAGCCAATTGAAAGAGGTTACCTCAACGATCCGCTACGTCTGATGCTAACAGTGACAAATTTGCGGGGTATTCCGCATTGGATCGGTCTATCAGGCAATACTAAGCAAGGACACGGCATGCTAATGCATCGGGATCATCTTCGATTTGCACTTCAAGGACCGAGTAACGGAGGATTGTATCCCGACGAACTCCACCTCCAATATCCGGCCGATATGTCGAGCCAATCATGGGTAAGCTTAGCTAAAGCTGCGCTAGCGACTGGAGCTTTTCCAGCGTTTCTCAAACCGCGGGATATAAGTCGACCGTTCAAGGACTACAAATTTCGCAATGTTTTTAAGAATGTGCTACCGGAAACCAAAAAATACCGGGCAGTTCAAGCAGCTAAATATGATTTCTCTGACGGCGAATATAATTTTCTCGCGGTCGATGGCGGGACGATGAACAACGAACCTTTGGAAATGGCACGCCGGGTCTTAGCCGGTGCCTTCGGCCGCAACCCGAGAGATGGCCTTAAAGCGAAGAGGGCGACAATCATGATAGATCCCTTTCCGGAGATGCCATCCTTAGGCCCGGAAAACGGGCTGAATATCAATCCGGTTTCATCTGTTATGGCACTGGCAAGCGCCTGGAAATCCGAGTCACGATTTCGCGCTCAGGATTTAGCTCTTGCCGGAGATAACCATGTGTATAGCCGTTTTTTATTGGCTCCAAGTCGACGCGATCATGACCAGATTAGTCGAGGTGCCCGGATCACCAGCGAAGCCCTTGGCGCCTTCGGCGGATTTTTATCCCGGCATTTCAGGGTTCACGATTACCTGCTCGGACGCCGCAATTGCCAGCGTTTTCTATCACACAATTTTACGCTCCCCGAACAGCACCAACTATTTAAATCTTGGGACATTAATGACCGCCAGGATTACCTCGTGCCACGGCACGGCGACCAGAAAGACCATTTACCTATCATACCACTGATTAAAGGGTCTGCAGTCGAGGCCGAAGAGCCAATTCCGTCCTGGCCGACTGGTCTTTATGACCGGAGCTCGATTGAGCCATTAATTGAGCAACGCTTCGATGCTATTTTTGATGCTGCAATGAAGAAATTAGAAATTCCTTGGTATCAAAAATTATATTTGAAACCACTAAAATGGGCGGCTCGGAATAAATTATGCCAATTTGCCAGCGAGAAAATCGCTGCTGATCTGGACCGGATGAATTTATAAATGACAACCCGCCGCAACGATATAATGCCTCTTCTGTAAATTACGGCTCGTAAAACCTCACACAGTTTAGTATTAGTGAGAGTAACGCCAGCTCTATGCTGGCGTTAACTATTTTGGGCGCCCTTTATGTTATTGTGAGCGTTCGTTTTAAGCTTTGAATTGAGGCCGACAATTAACACTGAATTTACAGAATCTGAACGCAACCGTTTTCGTAATTTATTGGAACTCGCCAACAGCAGCAAATATCAAGGCGAGCGCGAAAATGCGATGGCAGCGGCAACCAGAATTGCCAGCAAACATGGCCTGACGCTGGACGAGGCTGCCCGCTGGACACCGAGTGAGAAGTCGGTTCCGGCAAAAGAATTTTATCAACGTCCAGATAAAGCATCAGATTTTAAGTATGCTCCTAATTCTCAAGCAAATGCCGATGCCGAGAAATATCGTTGGAAGGCGGCAATGGAACGCGCTAAGGAACGCGGGCTTGATAAAGCTGAATTAGCCAAAAAAGAAGCTCAAGAAGCCGCCAATCAACGCCGGCGTAAAACCGGCTCGCGGCGAGATCCGGTTAAACACGCGACAATTTTACTCAAAGAAACATCCCTGCCCTTCGAAGACATTGCCGATATTACCGGTCTCGATGTCTACCAGATTGTCGGCATGAAGTTAAAGGCCAGATCCGCGGCTTAATTTTCAAGTTTTCTAAATTACTGTTATATATTAATTAGTTAGCATTTCTGAACTTAAGTGCTAGGTCAGCAATCATGCCTTTTATCGATCTTCCCTGCATACAATAGTATGAAATTTTACTTGTCTGCTATTCTAAGATGCTAGTAGCATTACGTCCGTGGCGTGAAATTGATTTAAATTACAGGCCCAATAAAGAGAAGTTTGCGAGATTCTTGATAAATAACTGTCTATTTCTGCGCCACACTTGGGAGGTGGGGCACGCTTTGCCCCGAACACAAAGCAGGAAGTAGAAAGGACATGTAATGGCTAGCGGAACCGTAAAATGGTTCAACCCGACCAAAGGATATGGCTTTATTATCCCGGAGGACGGTGAAAAAGACATCTTCGTACATATCACCGCCGTAATGACTGCAGGATTGCAGGGGCTCACGGAAGGACAAAAAGTTAACTACGAAGTTGCTGAAGAACCGAAAGGCTTGAAGGCTGTAGATATCGCTATAGCCGAATAAGAATTCTTACAGAGAGATATTTATAAAATTTATTAAAACTCAGGAACCCGCTGAAAATTATCAGCGGGTGTTTCTTTAAATTATTTTTCAGGCTCTGCTTCCATCAGATCTGACTGCCGCCGCAAACGCTTTGAGGCCCAAAACCAATACAGCAGGCAAATTGCCGCTGCCACGAGGACCGGTATCTGCACTCCCAATACATCTCCGATTGAGCCGAGGATCAGCGCACCCAGAGCCGGAAACCCGACCGCCATCCCCGTACTAAGACTAATCACCCTCGCACGCTTGCTTGAATCGACAGCGTTTTGCACCAGGCTTTGTGAGGCGACCGCCATGGTCACTAGAGAGAACCCCAGGAATGCCATACATGCTAACGCCAGCGGATAAATATTAGTTGCGGCGAAAACGAACATGGCCATGCCGGAACCCAAAATTCCAAGCGTCAATAATCGGGTTAGCCCTTCAGTTTTTCCTCTGATAGCAAGCCAGGTTCCGCCAACTAAAGATCCCATACCTGAGGCGCCGGCAAGGGCGGCAAAGCCACCCTCACCCAGCCCAAAAATCGTGTCGGCAAATGCCGGTAACAGATCAATATAAGGCCGCAACAACAAATGCGATGCCGCTGTCAAACTGAGCAAGGCAAAAATACCGGGATGATTAAAGGTATAGCGAACGCCATCCACCATATCGCCAAAAATGGTGGAGCCATCTTTTTCGCGTGGTGGGCGCGGCTCGAGTTTCATTACAGCCAGCGCAATGGCAAAAGCAAAAAATGTCAGCGAATTTATAAAAAAGGCCGCATAAGTATCCCAAATACTGGTAACCAGGCCGAATAATGCCGGGCCGACAAAAGCTCCAACATGAAACGTTGTTGTGTTAAGCGCAATGGCAGCGGACAAATCTTCGCGGTCGACAATATGATGGACCAAAGCTTGGCGGGCCGGCAAATCAAACGATAATGTAATGCCTTGAATTAGGGTCAGTATTACAAGTAGTTCGATGGTCATCGCACCGCTATAGGTGACGATTGCCACGGTCATGGCGTTTGCGGAGGAACATGAC
>JABIIH010000062.1 GCA_018649245.1 Rhodospirillaceae bacterium
CGGGCAATAGCGACACGCTGCTGCTGGCCACCAGACAATTGCGAGGGCTGGTGGTCCATGCGGTCTTGCAAGCCAACCTCGGTGAGCACGCGCTCGGCTGCTGCCTGACGCTCTGCTCTGGTCGCGCCGCCATACATCAACGGTAATTGGACGTTCTCAAAGGCCGAGGTCCGCGCCAGCAAATTGAAATTTTGAAAAACAAAGCCGATCTTTGAGTTGCGGATTTCCGCGAGCTCATCTGAGGTCAGCTCTGAGGCATCAATACCATCGAAAAAGAACTGACCCGAGGTCGGCGTATCAAGACAACCAATGAGGTTCATGGCCGTTGATTTACCGGAACCGGACGGCCCCATAATAGCCAGAAATTCCCCCTCCTGGATTTCTATCGAGACGTCCTGCAAAGCATGCACGACATTATCGCCAAGGTGATATTCCTTGGACAAATCAACTGTTTTTATGAGCTGGCCCGCCATCAGCCTAGCCACTGGTTTCAGGGCGCTTGATGCCGAGGATGACCTGCTGACCTTCTTTCAAATCACCGCGCACGACCTCGGTCACCGTGCCGTCACCCACTCCGATCATGACATCAATTTGCTTCGGCTTGCCGTCTTCAAGCACCCAGACCCGGCCAGGTGTGGCCGGATTGGAACGGCGCTCGGCGATCATCAAGCGGTATTTCACTTTTTGCTCGGGCGTTAAAATCGTCAGAATACGCTTGCCGTTTTCTTGACGCAGTTTGCGGATGGCATCACGGAAACCTGGACCACGACCACCCTGAGCCATGGTGCGAATACGCTGGATCATTTGGCGGCCAAAATCCCGCACTTGTTGCTGTTGATCCTCGGTCAGGCCGACTTTTTCGACCAGCCGTTTTATGCGCGCTTGAGCCGCTTTTTGGCGGGCTTCTCTGTTGGGAGGTCCCCCTCTCGCAGCGCCGCCGGGAGGGCCACCAAAGCCACCGGGACTTCGTGCTGCTTGTGGTTTCGGCGTCAGGCCGGGCGGCACAAAGCGCAGTGAACGATTAGGCAGCCTCAAGACATTGCGGCGATCACTAACCTGGACCTGCACATTGGCGGTCATACCGGGCAGGAGTTTCAGATCGGCATTATTGGCAGCTATAACCACTGTGTAAGTCACCACATTCTGCACCGTCTGCGGCTTTTTACGTACCTGATTGACGATGCCTTTAAACTCCTGACCGGGAAAGGAATCGACGCCGAAAGTCGCGGTCTGGCCGGGCCTAATCTGGCCGATATCCGCTTCATCAATGTTGGTTTCGACTTGCATTTTGCGTAGATCCTGAGCAATCGTGAACAGGATCGGGGCCTGCAAGGAGGCGGCGACAGTTTGGCCGACATCAACATCCCGGCCAATGACCACGCCATCGACCGGCGAGCGAATAAACGTGTTGTTCAAATTTACCTTGGCGATATTGAGGGCTGCGTCTTTTTGTTCAACCTGAGCAGATGCGTGCAGAACTTCGGCTTTAGCCATTTGCACCTGTGCCTTACGGGCTTCAACAGTTGAGCGTTGCGCCAATAATTGGGATTGGGAGGCTTTTACCTGGGCGGCAGCCACCTGCCAGGCGGCACGTGCTTTATCAACCGCACTGATCGCGACCACACCTTTTTTACGGAGTGCTTGTTTGCGGCCAAAATCCTGCTTGAGATCAGCGGCATTAAATTTGGTGCGCGCGACATCGGCCCCGGCGGCGGCCAAAACCGAACTGGCGTTGGCTTGATTGGCTTTGGCTTGAGCGATCGCAGCCTGTTTTGTGGCGACCGATGCTTTGGCAACCGAGAGCTCGGCTTCAGCTTGCTTGACCCGGGCTTCGAAGCTTTCGGGGTCAATTCTAGCAATGATTTGACCGGCTTTGACGTCCGAGTTGAAATCAACTGTCAGGGCAGAAATCTGGCCGGAAATCTCGGAACCCACTTCAACGGTGACAACCGCATTTAACTCACCCGAGGCCGAGACCGATTTAATAATATTTCCGCGTTCAACCTTGGCCAGCCGATAATCGATTTCTGTACTTTCCTGGCCGTTCCAGAAATAGGCGCCGACCGCCAGCAAGCCAACAAAACCGAGGCTGAAAAATATGGGGGATTTGCGCATCGTTTTCTACTCTATGGTGGAAATTGTTTGGCTATTTGGCTGGCTGATTTTCTTTTTGACGCTCAAGCCGTCTTTGGCGGCGGCGTTCGAACCTGGCGCGCCGGCGTTCCTGCCATTTAGCGACTGCTTGAACCAGCTGCTTGCGTTGATCCGATGTCAGCTTGCCAGAGAATTCCGCCATCATATCGTTCATTGCCGTTTGGCCGGTTTGCATATTGGCCTGCAAGGCACCAAGGGCGCGTCTCAACTCAGCCTGATCAAAAGGCTCCTTGGCGAGCGCGGCGGAGACATTATTAAAAAGCTCGGCCCGGGCTCGGCGATTACCACGAAAGCCCTCTCGGCGTTCACGAAACAACTGCCGCATCATCGGGCGAACTTCATCGCCCAGCACCCGGCGCGCCCACGGCATCGAATAAACAGTGCCGCGAAAGCCGGGACCGCGATGACCTTTAAAGTATTTATCGGCAACAATTAGCCCGCCCAAAAATACGTTTAGGGCAAGCGAGATAAAAAAGATGATGGCCCACCGCCGGGACGTCAGTTTAGTCATTAGAGATCCTCCAACTGGCCTTCGGCCTCGGCTGAATAAGCCACGATTTCTTCGGTTAAGGCTTCGTCTGCATCCTGCGTGCCATTGGTCGATAGCGGGTCAGTTACGCCAAACATAATGCCGAACATCGCCGCGGCCACGAGGCCGGTAGCCGGTCGCCACAAGGCACCAAACGGCCATAGATAATCAATCAGTTCATCCAGATCTGATTTAAACTTGCTGCCAAAACCGAAACCTCTGGTACTTTTGCCTAGGTTAGCTGTGGGCGCTGCCCTTAAAATATCGGCTTTCAGTTCAGCTGTTGCCTGTTCCGGCTCAAGCTGATCAAACAAATTTTGAACGAATTCAAAATCCTCTTGATCGCTGTATCTGGGATTATCCACCATCATACATCTCCTTCTAATTCGGGGCGCAAATCCTCAAGCAATTTACGTAAGCCCCGACGTCCTCGTGAAAGCAGCGATTCCACCGCCTCCACACTAATCTCCATAATTTCCGCGGTCTCGATATTGCTGAGACCCTCCTGATGAGCAAACACAATGGCTGCTCGTTGGCGTTCCGGCAGCTGCTTGATCGCGGCATTAACAGCTTCCGATACCTGGGCCTGATGCAGAGACCGGGCCGGATTTTCAGACGGGTCCGCAGGCTCGGCAATGGCGTCAATATCAACCGGCTTTTTCTTGCGCAATCGATCAATGCATTGATTGTAAGTGACCCGCTGCAGCCAATGGATAACCGGCTTCTCGGCCCGCCACTTATCAAGATTACGCCATAATCTTAAAAAGGCCTCTTGGGCGACATCTTCCGCTTCGGCACGGTCGCCAAGCAGGCGGTAGCCATAATTTACAATTCGATCCAAGTTTTGATCCACCAATATTCGAGCCGCCGCAGAATCACCATTTTTGATTCTGCGTAATAAATCCGCGTCAGATTCAGGTGTTGGATTATTCATGTAATAAACGGTTCGTCCGAGCCTTGGTTCACCGCTACTATATCCACCTGAAACGCCGGGTCGACACTCAATTTCCTGAACCGCGCAACTATTCACTCTAATCTGCAGCTACCCCCTGCCTACACAACATCAATCAACTCTGGTCTTGTAACGGCTTGGCATTCATTTTCCGTCGGTTTTTGCATAAATTAAATTACCTAGAAAAAATATAATAACATAAATTTTTTGTGATTATTTTGTTATTTACATTTATTTTTGAGTAATATATATTTTCCTCATAAACATTGTGTAATTTATAAAACTTAAAAGGTGTTGAAAATGAGCCACCGCATGGTGACCGCAAATCGCTTACATGACGGCGCCGTGGTGTATTTAGCTGCTGATAAGGATTGGACGCGAAATGTTGAATCCGGATTGGTCGCAGATTCTAACGACACCGAGCAATTGTTGGCTGTAGCCGAACAGGCCACCCAAGATCAGATCGTTGTTGCTCCCTATTTGATCGAAGTTGAAGTCGTGGCGAATTCGATCCGCCCCATTCGCTTTCGCGAGCAGATTAGAGCCAAAGGCCCGTCTATTTTCGCGCCGGCTGCCGAATAAAGTATTAGAAAGCAAAAAATAATGTACCAATATGATCAAACAGATCACACACTGACCAAGGAACGGGTTGTCGAATATCGTGATCAGGTTTCCCGCCGCTTAGAAGGAAATATCTCAGAAGACGATTTCCGTCCGCTACGCCTTAAAAACGGCCTTTATATGCAGCTCCACGCCTATATGCTGCGCGTCGCCATTCCCTATGGCCTGATGTCGTCTGATCAACTCCGCATGCTCGCCTATATCGGCCGCAAATATGATAAAGGCTATGGTCACTTCACCACCCGTCAGAACCTGCAATATAATTGGCCCAACCTTGAAGACACGCCCGATATCCTGGAAAACCTGGCTTCGGTTGAGATGAGCGCCATTCAAACCAGCGGTAATGTTAATCGTAATGTGACCTCTGATCCTTATGCCGGCGTGGCGTCGGATGAAATAGAGGACCCCCGCCCCTACGCCGAAATGGTCCGCCAATTTATAACCTTGCATCCCGAGTTCTCATGGCTGCCCCGTAAATTTAAAATTGCCATAACCGGGGCAGAAGACGATCGAGCCGCCATCAATGTTCACGACATCGGCTTGCGCCTAAAACAAAACGCTGATGGCAAAACCGGCTTTATGGTTTTGGTTGGCGGCGGTTTGGGCCGCTCGCCCTTCATCGGCAAGGTCATCCGTGACTTTTTACCCAAAGCTGATCTGATCCGCTACATCCAAGCCATTCTCCGGGTCTATAATATGGAAGGCCGCCGCGACAATTTGTACAAAGCGCGCATCAAAATCCTGGTCCATGAATTAGGCATCGAGAAATTTGCTGCTTTGGTCGAAGAAGAATTTGAAGCCTCGGAAAGCGATATTTTATTTATAGGCCGCAGCGAAGAAAACCGCATTAAAGCTTTTTTCGCACCACCCAATTACGCTGAGGTATCAGATGACGTACCGGCAGTAACTGCGGCAGCAACCGCAGACGCAATTTTTGCTCAATGGCTGACACGCAATGTTTTGCCGCACAAACAGCCAGGCTACGCGCTGGTCAATTTATCATTGAAGCCGCTCGGCGGCGTGCCGGGTGATATCACATCCGATCAGATGGACGCTGTGGCAGGATTGGCCGACAAATTCAGTTTTGGCCAAATCCGGGCTACTCATCGGCAGAATTTGGTACTGGCCGATGTCGCCAAGCGGGATTTGCCGGCGCTGTGGCAGGAATTGGCAAAACTTAATCTGGCGACGCCAAATTTGGATCGCATTTCGGATATAATTTGCTGCCCCGGTATGGATTACTGCAGCCTTGCCACAGCCCGCTCAATCCCGATTGCCCGACGCCTCAGCGAACGCTTTGATAATTTGGATACACTGATGAATATTGGTGAAATTCGTCTGAATATATCGGGCTGCATCAATGCCTGTGGTCATCATCATGTCGGTCATATCGGTATTCTTGGTATTGAGAAAAATGGCGAGGAATTTTATCAGGTGACGTTAGGTGGATCGTCTTCAGACGATGCGGATATTGGTCAAATCATCGGCCCGGCCTTTTCGTCGGAAGAAATCATCGATGCCGTTGAAAAAGTAATTGGCGTTTACATATCGAGCCGACAAGAAGATGAGCGCTTTCTTGAGACTTACCGTCGGCTTGGCCAAACACCGTTTAAGGAGGCACTCTATGACGCTCCTTAAAAATGGTAAAGTCGTTGAGGACAATTGGCGCAATTTAGCCGATGAAGATTCCGTCTCGGTTGAAGAGTCGATTATTATATCGTTAAAACGTTGGCAGGAATCGCAAGACGATTTTTCCGGGCGCAACGGCCAACTCGGCATTCGTTTAGAGAGCAGTCAAAAGCCGGAAGAAATTTCAGCAGACATCGACCGCTTTGATCTTATTGCGCTCAATTTTCCGGCCTTGCCCGATGGACGCGCCTTTTCCTATGCCAGAATTCTGCGCGAAAGATATGGTTTCAAGGGCGAGTTGCGGGCAACCGGTAAAGTGATCCAGGATCAATTATTTTTTATGCACCGCTGCGGCTTTGACTCGTTTGAATTATCTGACGGCGAAGACATCGAAAAGTCTATTGCAGCTCTAAGTTCTTTCTCGGTCGCCTATCAACCGGCAGCCGACGACATTGCACCCGCTTATAAAACGCGGCATGATTCTTGAAATTGGGATGATATTGAGTGGGTTAGTTCGCGGCCGCTAAGTCATAGATATCGTATTCTTTATCTTCTTCATCGGCATGGGCAACCCGGATTTCGATAATCTTCGGCAAGATTTCGAGAAATTTGGTCGCTAATTCCGGATCAAAATGGCTACCAGATTCTTCACGGATTAACGCTGCGGCATCTTCTACGGTCCAAGCTTTTTTATAGGGCCGTTCTGAAGTCAAGGCGTCAAAAACGTCACATATTGCGGCAAGGCGTCCCTGAATTGGGATATCTTCTCCAACCAATCCATTTGGGTAACCTGACCCATTCCATTTTTCATGATGAGTTAAGGCTATTGAACGCGCCAATTGCATAATCTCGGCAGAATCACTCGACAAAATTTCACCGCCGATTTCGACATGGGTTTTCATTATTTCCCATTCATCGGCTTCAAGCTTGCCCGGTTTCAAGAGGACCCGATCGGGAATACCAATCTTTCCAACGTCATGCATGGGACTGGCGAGCAACAGTAAATCTGCAAATTCCTCATTATGACCTATCGCCAGGGCCAAAGATTGGCAACCTTTGCTCATGCGTACAACATGCATCCCCGTTTCATTGTCGCGATATTCGCCGGCGCGACCGAGTTGCCGTATAAATTCCAGTTGAGAATTAGCGAGCTGCTGAGTGCGTTCCCGCACCTGAGCTTCAACAATTTTTTTCTCCCAACCTCTCCGGTTATACATCAGCCGCACTTCCAACATATTTTTAATGCGATGCGTAACTTCGATGCGCTCAAATGGCTTGGTGACAAAATCGCGGGCGCCACTTTGTAAAGCTTGAATTTTTATTTCTGCATCCGATTGAGCGGTTAATACGAGAACCGGCAGATAATCATCTTGATTTGATTTTTGTAGCTGCTCCATGACTTCAAAGCCCGACATATGCGGCATTCTGATATCAAGCAAAATAATATCAAACTGCCATTTTTCGTGAAGCTCTTTGACCAAACGCGAATCGGTCACGCTTTGGATATTTGTATAGCCTTCACTTTTGAGGATTGCTTCCAACAGCGCCACATTCGCTGGTTTATCATCTACGATAAGGACGCTGGCTTTTAGTATTTGTTCATCTAAATTCATTATTAAGTCAGTTTTTAATAATTAAATTTCCAAAAAAATTGGCGGCAACGCTAGCTCCGACGGAAAAAGAGCTCATAATTCTAGGTAATAATTAAAAGGTCTTATTCAAGCGATTTTATTTAAATACTGGGTTTTTTCAGGCCAGAATAAACTCAAAATTGAATTTCAAACTATGCCCCTAAACCCAACAGTAGCAATTGTCGAAAAACAAGAAAACGGGCATAGTGTCGCCATGACTAGATCTGCTACTACTGCCGAGCACATAGAGCCCGAAAAAAGTGTGATTTCTGAACAACTTAGCCTGCTGGCTGAGTTAGGTAGGGACTTTGCTACCTCACTGGATATCGAGGTAACGCTTGAGCGGGCAGTTGAACGCATAACATCTTATGTTGACGCTGAAGGTGGCGCACTTTTCTTGCTACAGAATGAAAATACTCAGCTCCGTTGCGAAGCCAGCACTGGCGCCACTGATATTACCGGTATCGAGCTTGCCAGTGATCACGGTATTGTGGGGCGCTGCGTTCAAACGAATACTGGGGAAATTGTCAGAGATGTGTCAAAAGACAAAAGCTTTGATGGTTCGGTAGATGATCAGACGGGCTTCACCACAAAATCTATTTTATGTGCACCGCTCAGCGTCAATGAAGAGAAAATTGGCGCCATTGAGCTTATCAACAAACGCGGTGAGAGCGGCCTATTCGATGATTCCGATCTCCAATTGCTCGAGGTTTTATCCAGCTCTGCAGCGCTGGCAATTGTTAACGCCCGCATGGCGGCCGATCTGGTCGAACAAGAAAAAATGCGCCGCGAGCTCGAACTCGCTGCGGAAATTCAACGCAACCTATTGCCAATAGCACCTGATCCTAACTCGCCGATTTTTGGTGTGAACATACCGGCGCGCACGGTCTCCGGTGATTTTTTCGATTTTTTCGAGCTTGAAGATGGCCGGATTGCCTTTTGTCTCGGCGATGTCTCCGGCAAAGGTATGAATGCCGCCCTGCTGATGGCCAAAACTGCCAGTCTCTATCGCTGTCTCGGCAAAACCTCCGATCGTCCGGGACAACTGATGGCGCATATCAATGCCGAGATTTGTGAAACCTCGACCCGCGGCATGTTCGTCACACTGGTTGGCGGTATTTATGATCCGAAATCAAAATTAGTGCGGCTGGCCAATGCCGGACATGAACCACCATTGCACCACTTGGCCGGCAATAAATTTCTAGCCATCGAAGCCGAAGCACCACCCGTTGGCATCACGACTTTAGCAGTGCCGGATGACGGATACGTCGAAGTCGAAGTGTCGCTCGCTGATGGCCCACTTTATATTTTTACCGATGGCGTCACCGAAGGAAAACTGACCGATGGTTCGATGTTTGAATTAGCAGGTGTCGAGAAACTTCTAACTGAAAATATGGATCAACCTCTGCCCTTTCGGCTCAACAGCGTGGTCAATGAAATTAATCGCGGTGATGGCCCGTTGCATGACGACATCACGATTCTTGGGCTTGATGCGGCAACATTTGGTGACCTCTTCCTGGATTTCGATATTAGTGCTCAGGCCAGTGAGCTCAAACCAACCCGGGACCGGCTCGGCCCGTGGCTAAGGAACAGCGGCATTAGCATTGCAGAAGTTAAAGATATAGTGCTGGCTATTGATGAAGCCTGCCAGAACATTATCCGCCATGCCTACGGTGGTGACAGTGATGAGAAAATCAATCTTAAAATAACCCGACAAGCTGATAAATTATTGATATATTTGAGAGACTTCGCGGCACCGGTGGATGTTGAAGCCATCAAGCCGCGCGAATTAGAGGATGTGAAGCCGGGCGGTTTGGGAACTCATTTTATCACTGAAATAATGGATGAAGTGGATTATTTAAAACCGGACGAAGGTGCCGGCAACTTGATGAAAATGGTAAAGATTATCGGCAAAAGCCAATAGCTATACCCTAGGGAGACAATGCAAATGGATCATTCGGTGGCAGAAAAGGACGGTGTTTCCATTGTCACGCTAAATGGCGACGTTGATCTTGAAAGTTCGCCCATCGCGCGGGAAGTGCTGTTGGCGGCGGCAGCAAAAAAAACTGCTGTCCTGGTCGATCTCGCCGGCGTTGATTATATTGATAGTTCCGGCATTGCCTCGTTAGTCGAAACCTTGCAAGCGACCAAATCCAACGGCAGCGGCTTTGGTCTGGTGCAAGTTAGTGAAGCGGCACTCAGGGTTCTTGAACTTGCGCGTCTGGACAAAGTCTTCGCTATCTATCCAACAATTGAAGACGGCATCACAGGCGAGTCCTAATTTATGGCTTCAGAACCAAATAGCAATTCTCTCGTTAACTTCACCGAAAAAGTCGGTCGCGGCACCATTGGCGCCATCGAGACGTTTGGTCATTGGGGCGTGCTGATCGGTGAGAGCCTCTACTGGCTGTTCCGTGGCCCGACCCTTAAACAGCCCGTGCGAGCTAATGCAGTGGTCTTTCAGATGATGGAGATCGGCGTTCGCGCAATTCCGATCGTTGCTCTATTGTCGGCCACCATCGGCATCATGCTGGCCATTCAGGGCATTCATACCTTACGCACATTTGGTGCCGAGTCGCGCGTTGTCGTCGGCATATCATTATCCGTGGTTCGCGAGTTTTCTGCTTTGATTACTGGTATTTTGGTTGCTGGCCGGTCCGGCTCGGCCTTGGCAGCTCGGCTCAGCACTATGCAGATTAACCAGGAAATCGACGCCTTAAAAGTTATGGGCATCGATCCGGTACGCTACCTCGTGGTGCCGGCCCTTCTAGCGATGATGGTCATGCTGCCGGCCCTAACGTTTTTATCTGATCTGGTCGCACTTTACGCTGCCGGATTATTCGTCTCGGTTGATCTTGGCATCAGCCAAGCTGCCTATTGGAATCAGACAATCGAGATATTATCGCTTGGTGATCTTTGGCACGGCCTTGGTAAAGCCGCTATATTTGCTTTGCTGATCACACTCATCGGTATTGTTAACGGCGCTTCCGTCACCGGCGGCGCCGAAGGTGTCGGCAAAGTCACTACCCGTGCCGTGGTCCAGGCAATATCGGCTATTGTCGTTACCGATATGCTGTTTGCCTTTGTGGTGACCCGCTGATGAGCCCGGAACTGTCAGAAGATACACCGCTCGCAATCGAGGTTACCGATTTGGTTACCCATTACGGTGAGCGGCAAATTCTCAATGGTATCGACTTTGATGTCCGCGAAGGCGAGATTATGGTCATCATGGGCGGCAGCGGCTCCGGCAAATCGACCTTGATGCGCCATCTCTTATCGCTCGAACAAGCGACCTCCGGCACCAAGAAACTGCTCAGCCAGGATGTCAATAAGCTCGATATCAAAGGCCGTACCGAGCTCAGTAAAAAAATCGGCGTGGCCTTTCAGAGCGGTGCTTTGTTCAGTTCAATGACAGTTGGCGAGAACATCATGCTGCCGCTGGCCGAACACACGAAGCTCGACAAACAAACCCAACAGATTATGGCACGTATGAAACTTGAAGTCGTCGATCTGGCTGGCTTCGAAGACCTCATGCCGTCAGAATTATCGGGCGGTATGATCAAACGCGCCGCGATGGCGCGTGCCATTATCATGGACCCCAGAATATTGTTTTGCGATGAGCCAAGTGCCGGCCTGGACCCGGTGGTCGCCTCGGCACTTGATGATCTGATTTTAAAACTCCGCGACGCCATGCAGATGAGCATTGTTGTCGTTACGCATGAATTGGATAGCGCCTTTAAAATTGCCGATCGTATTACGGTACTTGATCGCGGCGATATATTAGCCTGCGGCACCGTGGAGGAAATTCGGAGCAGCTCGAACGAACGCATACAAAATATTCTTAATCGCCGCACCGAAGAAGAATTACTCGACGGCGATGAATATTTAGCTAGGCTTACCGGTGCCGATTATGAACCGGAAGAGTCAGCGCCGCTCTAGCAACAATCGCCTTAAGAAGGACAGAAAGACTGTGAAGAATAATAAAGCTAATTATCTGATTGTCGGTACTTTTGTGCTGGCGGTCATTGTCGGAATTGTTGCCTCAGTGGCGCTGCTTACTGGACGGACCGGTGCCACGGATGACTACTTTGCGATTTATGACAATGTCACCGGCGTCGAGTTTGGCACCCGCGTGCTCTACGAAGGCTTTCCCATCGGCCAGGTCGAGCAGGTAAAGCCGGTTCAGGAAAACAATCGGGTGCGTTTTCGCATCGATCTAAGTGTGACCGAGAACTGGCAAATTCCAACCGATACCATCGCCGAGATCGCCTCATCTGGACTGCTCGCTGCCGTCACAATCAATCTTCGGGCCGGCAAAGCCACTGCCAATTTAAAGCCCGGAAATCAAATACCTAGCGTAGAATCCGCAAATGTTATGGCTGCCGTTTCCGATCTTGCCAAAGACATCAGCGCCTTGGCAGAGAGTGATATCAAACCACTATTGGCGAATATGAATAAGACCATCGGTGGCTTTGGTGATTTGCTGGACGCCAAAGGCGCCGCTTTGATTGAAGATGTCCGGCTGCTTATTGGTGACCTCACGGAACAAACACCTGAAATCATCGATAACATTGCTAAATTTTCTAAAAAACTGAACGTCAGCGCCGATCAGTTTTCGAAAGTGCTTAACCCGGAGAACGTCGAGGCTTTGAACACAATCATCGAAAACATGGAGTTGACCACCGGCAATCTGGCAAAGCTAACGGTCGAATTTACCAAGACCCAGAAATCCTTGGATGCGCTGATGGGTAATGTCGGCACTTTTATTTCCGATAACCGCCTCGATGTTGATCGTTCAATTGTCGATCTGCGCCACACAGTGGAAACCATCTCTCGCCATATCAATGCGATCAATCAGAATATGGAGGGAGCCAGCCGCAATATGTATGAATTTACCCGCCAGATCAGAAAAAATCCCGGCCTCTTGCTGGGTGGTTCGGCGCCTGCTGAAAAAGCCAAAAAGAAGTAATGGGGAGTTAGCAAAATTATGACGCAGCAGATGATAATAAATAAAATTAGCCCAAAGCTGGCCCGCGCGCTCTCTATTGGAACGCTGATCGTGCTCACCGCTTGTGCCCAAGATCCGGTACCGCAAGATCAATACTATCGCCTCAATTCACCAGCCACTTCAAATACTGCCGGGCCTAAATTTAATGGCATTGTCGAGGTTGAACGGCTGATTGCCAATGGCCTGATTGATAGCCGCCCGATTCTGTTTACCACTTCGGCTAAATCTGCCGAGGTGCAATCCTATCACTACCACTTCTGGTCCGAGCCGCCATCGATCATGCTGCAAAATGCGGTAACGGCAAAACTGCGTCAAGCCAATCCAGCGAAATCGATTGTCACACCTAACCTCCGGATTGAGCCTGACTTCATCTTAAGCGGTAAAATTCTACGTTTTGAGCAGGTTACTGGTGCAGCAAACAAAGTCATCATTTCATTTGAACTCAGTTTTAAGAACGCCAAATTTGAGCGCCTGATCCATCTCGATACCTATACCGTCGAGCAAGCATCGCAGAATGCCAGTGTCGCCGCGGCGGTTGGCGCCTTTAGTCTGGGTGTCGATAAAATTCTCAGCGCCTTTTTGAAGGACCTCAGCGGCAAACTTTAATTGTTGCGAATCGGTGCGAATCTGGTTCCAGGAACCGGACTCGCAATTAGAGCGTAGTTGTTGCGAATCTGGTTCCTGGAACCTTTCATGCTATCGCCGGCAAACAAATGGCCGCGCCCACAGCGGGGGCAACGGCCAATTGTTGCAAACTCGATGGGTGAGCCGCCAGGGTCTTTTTTCTGGCGGGCACTCGCTAAATATTATCCGGCGGCGATATGTCCAAAGGAAGACGAGCCCCAGATATAAACATTGATGAAGAGGAATATCCAAACGACATCGACGAAATGCCAATACCAGGCAGCCGCTTCAAAGCCGATATGATGATCCGGTTTGAAATGGCCCTTTTGCAGGCGCATCGCACAGACTGCCAGGAAGCAGGTGCCGACAAAGACGTGGAAGCCATGAAAGCCCGTGGCCAGATAGAACGTCGATGGATAAATGCCATCACTCAATTTAAACGTTGCATCAATATATTCTTCAGCTTGGAAAAATAGGAAAACTGCACCCAAAATTGCCGTGATCCAGGTCCAGCGAATGGCTTTTTTCCGATTATCATCAATAATTGCGTGGTGAGCGACGGTTACGGTCGCACTCGAGGACAACAGGATTAGCGTGTTCAGCAGCGGCACACCGGAGGCTGGAATTAGCTCGATACCTTCGGGCGGCCAGACTTGCGCAACATTATTTAAGATCGGCAGGCTCGAATGGAAAAAGGCCCAAAAGAAGGCAAAAAAGAACATCACCTCTGAAGCAATAAAGAAGATAAAGCCGTACCTGAGACCCACTTTGACCTGCTCGGAATGCGCCCCGGCCGTATTGGCTTCAATGATGACCTGGCGCCACCAGCCGTAGAAGGTGTAGATCAAAATCAGAACGCCAACACCAAATAGGTAGATCGGACCATCATGCATAAACCAGATGCCGCCGACGGCCATTGTAAATCCGGCAATAGTACCGATAATTGGCCACGGGCTTGGTTCCGGCACATGCCACGGATGTGTTTTAGCTGCTTCATTAGCCATGGTTAGTTTTCCCCACGGTTTGCTTCATAGTTAACAATAATATGAGATCACCCCTTTGGAGCAATCTCACGTGAAATTAAAATATTTTTCTCATCATTCGAAATAACATGAGTTGTTTGAAGTTTTTGCGCTTCGCTTTGATCATCACCGGCAAAGAACGTATAAGACAGCGTGATCGTCTTAACGTCTACTGTATTGCGATCCTTTATGATCGCCGGATCGACATAAAAGGTCACCGGCATTTGCACCGTCTGGCCCGGCTTCAACACCTGCTCGGTAAAGCAAAAGCACTCGATTTTGTTGAAATATTCACCGGCCTTAAACGGTGCGACATTGAACGTCGCCGTGCCAACAAGCGGTTTGTCCGAAATATTGGTGGCCTCGAAAAACGCCAAGGCTTGCTCACCGAGCCGGACTTGAATTGTATTTTGCACGGGCTTAAAACGCCACGGCAGCGACTTATTGACATTGGCATCAAACCGCACCGTCACCATTTGATCGATGATTTTCGATTGTGCCGGCGCCTCAGCAACCTGCGTCGTGCCACCGTAACCGGTGACTTTGCAGAAAATTCGATAAAGCGGATCAGAGGCAAAGGCTAAGCCCGTCATACCGGCCACCAGGCCAAACAATATCACCGCCGTCACACCATTACGCGTTTTTGGCTCCCGCGTAACGGTGGTCCGAAGTTTGATTTTGCCTGGTTGTTCGGTCATTCGAAATTAACCTACTCAGCCGGTTGCGTGCTGATCGAAGGCGTTTGCTCATGCGTATGGAACGGTGCCGGCGATTCGACGGTCCATTCCAAAGTATTCGCACCAGTGCCCCATTGATTTGCCGATACTGTTTCTTTTGACGTCAAGGTTTTCCAAAGAACGACGAAGAATAAGATGGCACCAACGGCGGTAATATAGGCGCCCCAGCTGGAAATCATGTTCCAGCCCGCATAAGCATCCGGGTAATCCGGAATACGGCGCGGCATGCCGGCCATGCCGGCAAAATGTTGCGGGAAGAAAAGTATGTTCACGCCGATGAAAGTGACCCAGAACTGTAAGCGGGCCAATCCTTCGGGATATTGCTTACCCGACATTTTGCCAATCCAGTAATAGAAACCGGCATACATAGCGAAAATTGCCGCTACCGACAGCACATAATGGAAATGAGCAACCACGAAATAAGTGTCATGGAAGGCCTGGTCAGCGCCCGCATTGGCGAGCGTAACACCGGTTACACCACCAACGACAAACAAGAAAATAAAGCCCATAGCAAACAGCATCGGCGTATCGAACTTGATCGAACCGCCCCACATGGTGGCTAGCCAGCTAAATATCTTAATCCCGGTCGGCACTGCAATCACCATGGTCGCCAGGGTGAAATAAGCCCGGGTTTCAACGTTAAAGCCAACCGTATACATGTGGTGGGCCCAGACAATAAAGCCGACAACGCCAATCGCCGCCATCGCATAAGCCATACCAAGATAGCCGAAAATTGGTTTTTTCGAGAAAGTCGACACAATCTCGCTGATCACGCCAAAGGCAGGAATAATCATAATGTACACTTCGGGATGACCGAAGAACCAGAACAAGTGCTGCCACAGCAGCGGATCACCGCCGCCTGCTGGATCAAAAAATGCGGTGCCGAAATTGCGGTCGGTCAGCAGCATTGTCAACGCACCAGCCAGAACCGGGATCGCCAACAACAGCAAAATTGCGGTCAGTAGCATGGCCCAGATGAACAACGGCATGCGGTGAAAGGTCATGCCGGGCGCACGCATATTAATAATTGTCGAGATGAAGTTAATCGCACCCAAAATAGACGACGCACCAGCCAAATGAAGACTGAGGATACCAAAATCAACCGCCATGCCGGGATGGTAATCAGCATTCGCGAGCGGCGGATAAACCGTCCAACCGGTACCCGGGCCACCATCAATCAAGCCGGCAATCACCAGCAGAATTAAAGCAGCGGGAAGCAGCCAGAAGCTAATATTATTCATGCGAGGGAAAGCCATATCGGGCGTGCCGATCATCAATGGGATAAACCAGTTACCAAAACCACCAATTAAGGCCGGCATGACAACAAAGAACACCATGATAAAGCCATGGGCCGTCACCAATACGTTATAGAATTGGAAATCAGTAATGAACTGAACGCCGGGCTCATGTAATTCCAACCGGATGACAACCGATGCAGCGGTGCCGACAATGGCGGCAATCATCGCCAAAGCGAGATACATCGTGCCAATATCTTTATGGTTGGTTGAGTAAACCCAACGCCGCCAACCGGTCGGGCGATGATCGTGGTCGTCGTGAGCGTCTGCGTGTGCGGTCTCTGACATTTTAATACTACCTCTTATTCCTTAATCTCACCCGAATTAGCGAAGTTTAGCCTGAGCTGGTGAATTCATTTCCACCACCTTCACCGGCGCATCTTTCGCGTTGGCGAATTCTTTCTTGGCTTTAGCGGTCCATTTCTTGAACTCTTCCTTGGATACAACTTTAACCGCCACCGGCATAAAGCCGTGGTTAACGCCGCAAAGCTCGGAACATTGACCGTAATAAACACCGGGCTTAGTAACCTTTATCCAAGATTCATTGGTGCGCCCGGGCACCGTATCCATTTTAACGCCGAAGGAGGGGATCGCCCAGTTGTGGATCACATCTTCCGACGTCATCAATAAGCGAATTTCCGTGTTTACCGGCAAGACAACCTGATTATCAACTTCCAGCAGGCGGCGTTGACCCGGTTTAATTTCTTCATCGGGAACCATATTACTGTCAAATTCAAAACCACCATTATCGGGATATTCATATGACCAATACCATTGATGGCCAGTGATCTTCAGTGTCATCTCTGGATTTGGCGCTTTGTCCATAAAAAACAACAATTTCATCGAGGGAACAGCTAAGACGATCAAAATGACGATCGGAATAACCGTCCAAATAACTTCCAAAGCTGTGTTATGAGTTGTTTTAGAGGGTTCTGGATTACTTTTGGAATTAAACTTAATGATGATGTACAGCATCAAACCTAAAACCAGAACGACAATCCCGACCTGAATGGTCAATAGTAAATTATGAAAATCTATAATTTTTTCCATCACCGGTGTCGCGGCTGGTTGGAAATTCATCTGCCAGGGTTTTGGCTCGGCTGCATTGGCGCCGCTTGCCAAAAACGCGGCAAAAGCAGCGAAGAAAAATGCAACTCCTGAATTGATTCCTATAATTAATCTGCGACTATTTTGCATCTGTACCATTCCTGTGTACCGTTTATTGCCCATCATTACGTAAAGGCTGTAATAGGGCCGTCATCAAGTTGCCATTTTGACCAAAAGTCCGTCTGGACTCATGATCGCGTATTTTCGAAAATTCCTACCAGTAAGATATATACTTAACTTTAGTTAAGTTCCCTTTTGTCGGTCCCATATACCCGATCAACATTAGTCGGTAAAGTCATGTTGAATAAAAAATGGGTATTTTTCCGCAGAAAACCAAACAATTTTAATAATCATTCTTAAAATTTGATTTTGATATTAATTCCAATATTGCCCTGCCCCTTGTGGTATAGGGACAGCAATGATACACCGCGCGCTAAGTCAACTATCAGATCACATCGCCACAAAATCTAAGAAATAGGCCATTATCATGGATAAAAGGAAAAAAGTAGTTTTTGCTATCGTATTGGGCGCAATTGCCCTGGCCATGTATATCGGCATTATAATCAAAACAGCCTATTATTAAACCGGCGAGGTGATATCAATAAATGTTAAGCGTATCTGTGCTGCCGCATTTAAATGCAGTTCTCAATGGAATTGCCGCATGTTTGCTGATCAGCGGCTTCTTTTTTATCAAATCCGGTAACCGATTCGCACACCGTTGGTGTATGGTAGCGGCCCTCACCGTATCTGGATTATTTCTCATCAGCTATGTCACGCTCAGGTTTTATACGCCGATCTTTGTCTTCCAAGGTGAAGGCGTTATTCGAATTTTTTATTATATTCTGCTGATCAGTCACGTTTTATTGGCGATGGCAATTGTGCCGCTGGTTTTAATTACCGTGCTGCGCGCTTTTAAAGACAGGTTTGCCGCTCATAAAAAAATTGCCCGCTGGACCTGGCCGGTTTGGATGTATGTCTCGGTATCGGGCATTCTGGTGTATCTGATGCTTTATCAGCTATATCCGCTTAAAACCGCACAAGTAATGTAGGACCTGATTAATGTTGAGCGACACTCTTTCTTCATCACGGGCGGCGCTGCTGCGAGGCTGGGCTTTGCTCGCCGTCGCCTCGCTCGCTCTGGCCGGATTGTTTGCCATTCTTTTAGTGCTATCCAGAATTCCGGGCATGGAGGATGCTGTGCCTTGGCCGACGGCATTTTTTCAGAAAGGCCTGGTGGCTCATGTCGTCTTGTCATTTGCCGTTTGGTATTTAGCGGTGTTTGGCTGCCTCGTTCAAATTACCGGTTCAGACGAGACCAGTCTCTTGGATAAATCCGGGCTCGCCCTGGCTACACTTGGTACAATATTACTGTTAATCCCGTCCCTGCTTGATCGCGGTGAGCCGACCCTAAACAATTACATCCCGGTTATTATAGATCCGCTTTATTACAGTGGCCTGGTATTGCTGGCGCTCGGCGTCCTGGCCGGTATTCTGTGTGTTTTTCGAGATACGCCAAATGGGCCAAATTTAAAAAATACCGCCTTTATTTATGTTATGGCGCTGGTCGCTTTTATTATCGCCGAAACGCAATTGGGTGATCAGCCTTTAAGCCATGATTATAATGAACGCCTGTTATGGGGCGGTGGACATTTGCTGCAATTTCTAAATGTCGCATTGCTGCTGGTGGCCTGGTCTTATCTTGCTAACCTCACTGGCGCCAACGCATCCTATCGGTGGGCCGGTCTGTGGCTTGTTGCCGCCAGCTTGGCCGGATTGAGCTTTTACATTTTCTGGAGTGTGATGGATGAGCGCCAAACTC
>JABIIH010000061.1 GCA_018649245.1 Rhodospirillaceae bacterium
CGCTGATGAATGTGTTTGCTCGATCTGTGCTCGCGAAAGAAAAGCTCAGTCGGGCGATGGCAGCGCGCCGCATACATCATGGCGGGGCACCCGATATAACTTTCCATGAGCCGAATTTACCTAAATCCGTAACCGCCTATCTCCGGGAGCGTGGCCATCAGGTCGCGGTGACGCCGGTTCTCGGTCTGGTAAACGCGGTTTCTTGTCCCGGCGGTTTACCGCGCGATCCAGGAAGTTGCACGATCATGACTGATCCCCGTGGCAGTGGTTTGGCTGCCAGTGCGAGCGAATAAGGCGTGGCGCTGAAAATTGCCGAGCGGGGCATAATTCCGCCATTTATCGTGATGGATGTGATGCGCGCCGCCAATGAGCGCGCGGCCAGCGGCAAAGATGTCCTCCATCTGGAAGTCGGCCAACCTAGCACGTCAGCGCCTAAAGCCGTGATCGAGGCGGCGAAGCAGGCGTTGGACACAGATTTATTGGGTTATACCGATGCGCTTGGTGTACCGCCTTTAAGGGAACGGCTGACAGCCTATTATCAGGATTATTATGACCTCTCTTTACCGATGGACCGGATTATTATTACGACTGGATCGTCAGGTGCTTTTATGCTGTCTTTTTTGGCGGTATTTGATCAAGGTGATAAAGTTGGGCTCGCCAGCCCGAGCTATCCCGCTTATAAAAATATTCTCCGCGCCCTTGGTGTTGAAACCGTGGATATCCCAGTTGGACCGGAGACAGCTTTTCAGCCGACGGCAGCAATATTGGCTGACTTGGATGTTCAACTCGATGGCTTGATTGTTGCCAGCCCGTCTAATCCGACCGGCAGTATGCTGACTGCTGAAGCGCTTGAAGAAATTGTTCAGTGGTGCGACGCCACAGGTGTGCGCTTGATATCTGATGAAATTTACCATGGTATTACCTATGGCAGAAAAGCCAGCACGGCATTGGCTTACGGCGACAATGCAATCATCATCAATAGCTTTTCAAAATATTTTTCGATGACTGGCTGGCGCTTGGGCTGGATGATCGTACCAGAAAATCTGATCCGGGCTGCCGAGTGCTTGGCGCAGAATATATTTATATCACCGCCTACTTTATCCCAATTGGCGACGATTTCGGTATTTGACTGTTTTGAAGAATTAGATGCCAATGTCGCGCGCTATGCTGAGAATAGGGCATTGTTATTGCAAGCATTACCCAAAGCCGGCCTTGATCAATTGGCGCCATCAGATGGTGCTTTTTATGTTTATGCCGATGTTACGCGCTTCACCAATGACAGCCAGGTATTTTGCCAAAAAGTGCTGGCTGAAACCGGGGTAGCGATCACGCCCGGTGTAGATTTTGACACCGAACGTGGCTCACAATTTGTCAGATTTTCATATGCCGGAGCCACGGCTGATATGGCTGCTGCGGCGGATCGTCTAGGAGAATTTCTCGCCAATTAGCTGCCGGTTATTTTATCCCACCAGCCGCCGCGATTTTTTCCTGCCTCATCGTCACCATCATCGCCAACCACTGTTACGTTCGGATTGTAAGAAGGTTCGCCCGATTCAGCTTGCTCGACCGCGGCAGGTTGTTCAGGTTCTGGCTCGGCAACCGGTTCAGCAACAGCCTCTTTAGGCTCTGCTGCCTCAGGTTTAGCTGATACAGCTTCTGGCGCATCATCCGGTTTGCTTTCAGTGTCAGGCGTATCATCGCCCTTAGCGGCGGCGGCTTTCTTGCGGCGGACCCGACGGCGAGGCTTTGGCTTTTTCTCTTCACCTTTTGCTTCAACTTCGGCTTTTTCCTCCGCCTGATCAGTTTTTTGATCCGGTTTCTGATCTTCATTCTGATTTTCCGGCGCTTTCGCTTCAGTATCGTCAGCGGCGGCACCGCTGGTATCACTACTTTCTGCGCTTGTGGTTTCGCTGTTGTTTTCACTGGTGTTTTCACCAGCTGCTTCGGTCCGCCGGTTACGGCGACGGCCACCACGGCGGCCACGGCGACGACGTGCCGGCTTATCCGATTTTTCCTCATCCGTTTGAGCAGCTTCAGCGGGGGCATCGCTGCTATCACCAGTTTCGCTCTGATCCGTTGCGCCAGCTTGATCTTCAGCTGATATTGCCGCGCCTTCATCTTCATCGCGATTGCGGCGTCTTGGGCGGCGACGGCGTTTTCTCTTTGGCTGATCTTCCGAAGTTTCATCCGAATCTGGTCTCGGCGCCTGGCTGCGGGGAGTTTTAGCTTCCGCATTGGCCTGCTTGTTGGTGATTGTCCGGTTGATGTTAAAGTCCGGTGGAATTAGCCCATCATCGCCCATAATGACGACTTTGATCTCAAACTTCTGTTCAATCTCGGCGACGGCATCGCGTTTTTCATTGAGGATATAAAGCGCCACTTGAGAGTGGACGAACACTTCCATTTCCTTGGCACGCTGGCGGGTACCTTCTTCTTCAATACCGCGGAGGACATGGAGTGCTGTTGATTCAATCGAACGGCGAATACCAGAGCCGTCGCAATGCGGGCAAACCTCGGTCATCGTTTCGGTGATGCTTGGGCGCAAGCGTTGCCGCGATAATTCGAGCAGACCAAAGGGTGAAATGCGGCCAATCTGGATGCGAGCGCGATCTTTACGCATGGCTTCTTTGAGGCGGCGTTCAACTGAAGTTTGATTGCGATGAACTTCCATATCGATGAAGTCGATCACCACGAGGCCGGCCAAATCACGCAAGCGCAATTGACGGGCAACTTCGGTGGCTGCCTCTAAATTGGTTTTAAGTGCCGTTTCTTCAATATTACGGCCGCGCGTCGCCCGGCCCGAGTTAACATCCACCGCAACCAGGGCTTCGGTGATATTAATCACGATATAGCCGCCCGATTTCAGCTGCACATTGGGGCTATTCATGGTTTCGAGCTGGCTCTCAATATGAAACCGGTTAAACAGCGGCACAGTGGTGTCTTTATAGGGCTGAACTTTCTTGGCATGGCTCGGGATCAGCATTTTCATGAGATCCTTGGCCGTCCGGTAGCCATCGTCACCCTCAACAATAACCTCGTCTATATCGCGGCTGTAATGATCGCGTACGGCCCGCTTGATGATGCTTGCTTCTTCATGGATCATCGCTGGTGCAGTAGATTCTAGAGTCAGATCACGCACGCCGCTCCACAATTTAATGAGATATTCGTAATCGCGTTTAATCTCGGCCTTGCTGCGGTCTGCGCCCGCCGTTCTCACGATTACGGCCATGCCATCTGGAATTTCGAAATCGGCAATAATTGTTTTGAGGCGTTTGCGGTCACTGCCACTAGCGATTTTGCGTGAAATCCCGCCGCCTTTGCCGGTATTTGGCATCAATACGCAATAGCGTCCGGCCAAGGACATATAGGTCGTTAGCGCCGCACCTTTGTTGCCGCGTTCTTCTTTGACGACTTGTACAAGTAATATCTGGCGGCGTTTGATAACTTCCTGGATTTTATAGCGTTTAGCCGGAAAGAAATTGCGGCGCGTTCCAACTTCGTCGATGACGTCGCCACCGACGGTCTCTACAGACTTGCCGTTAGTTTCCTGACCATTAACATCTTCGCTAGATTCGTCATCAATATCGTCATCATCACTCTCAGATGCCGCTGATTCTTCAGCCAGTAATTCTTCACGATCGGCGATCGGGATTTGATAATAGTCTGGGTGAATTTCGCTAAAAGCGAGGAAGCCGTGGCGATTTCCGCCATAGTCGACAAACGCTGCTTGGAGAGACGGCTCGACTCGCGTAACTTTTGCGAGATAAATATTGCCCTTTAATTGACGCCGGGCGGCTGATTCAACATCAAGTTCTTCGAGTTGGTTCCCGTCCATGACCGCGACCCGGATTTCCTCCGGGTGGGCGGCATCGATTAACATTCTTTTGGTTGCCATTTACTTGTAAACTCCGAATATGCGATCGCACCCGATCAGCTAGATCCATGGTGTGCCGCATAATGTTTTGAGAAAAGCTTGTGGCGCCGACGGACAAATCAACACGAGACGGCACGACGTTCGTCAGCATGACGAACGGTAATGCATATGTGTTAACTGTACGGGCTGCTCTCACAAGCATGGAAAATTCCACTATAATTACACTTATTAATTTAAATCACTTGACGCTCACGAGGAATAAAAAACCGGTCGTTCCTTCGCTATTATTTACAGGCCGTGCGTCAAATCGTTGACCCGAATTTTTCCGGTATTTATTAACATAACGGTAGGAAATTGGTTCGACAATCACATTTAGAATAATTTTTATTATTTGTGCGCGGATTTCAGGGTTTCAAAGGCCGGATTATGGTCTATATATCCGCCAGAATTTAGACTATTTGAGTTCTTTTAAGACTGCCATGAAATCATGGTAAACGCACTTAGGAAGCGGTGTTGAGCATATTTTCAAACAACGGTGGGAAAATAAGATTCTGTTCGATTGCGAATCTTTGTCGTCTCCTGTTGCCTAGCGCAATTGTGATGGCAATTAGTATGCTGAATTTGGGGATAACAAAGGCAATTGCAGCTGCTCCAACCGCAACCGATATCCGAATTGGCTCGCACGCTGACAAAACCAGATTCGTCATTGATATCTCAGATGATGTTAAATTTAAGGTTTTTACGCTGTCTGATCCCTATCGTGTGGTGATTGATCTTCCCGAAATCGGGTGGCGACTGCCGGGTAATGTCATGGCCCGCAAAACCGGCGTTATTGATAAGTTTCGCTATGGCTTATTTCGCACTGGCCTGTCGCGGGTTGTGCTGGATATTAAAAAGCCGGTGAAAATTAAAGCAGCCTTTATGCTGCCGCCGGCAGAAGGTAAGCGCTATCGCCTGGTACTTGATTTAGCACCGACGACGCGGACACAATATTTGGCAGCTCTCCGGCCGCCAACCACTGCTCGTCCGCAACCAGCTGCTGAGAATTACCCGGAATCTTCATCCGGCATTTTGCCGCCCAGCCGTAAACCACAAAAAACTGCCATTAAGAAACATGTAATTGTGATTGATCCCGGACATGGCGGTATTGATCCTGGCTCTACCAGTGGGCGGGTGTTCGAGAAGCACATAACGCTCGCCGCGGCGCGAGCGATCAAAACCCATTTAGAAGCGAGTGGAAAATATAAAGTCCGCCTGACGCGAAAAAAGGACAGTTTCATCCGGTTGCGTCGGCGCATCGCAATTGCACGCGCTCATCAGGCTGAATTGTTTATCTCGCTGCATGCCGATGCGATTAGAAACAAACGCATTCGAGGATTATCGGTTTATACCTTGTCTGAAAAAGCCTCGGATAAGGAAGCAGCCGAACTGGCAGATAAGGAAAATAAGGCCGACCTGATTGCCGGCATGGATTTATCTTCTGAATCCAAGGAAGTCACCAATATCCTAATCGATCTTGCCCAGCGTGAAACCATGAACGAATCTGCGCTCTTTGCCGCTGAATTGGTCAAACATATTCGCAAAGTCTCCAAAACCCTATCCAATGCGCATCGCTTTGCCGGCTTTGCCGTGCTGAAAGCGCCGGATGTACCCTCGATACTTATTGAAATGGGATTTTTGTCAAACCGCGCCGACGAGCAGGCGCTACGTAGTAAAAAATACCGCACCAACTTAGCCCGCGCCATAGGCAATGCGGTTGAAGGGTATTTCTCCCGCAATGAACAGGTTCAGAGATGAGCAAAGTGTTCTTCAATTGCCTCTTGCGATCTGCCATAAACCCGCCATATTGTTCCCGTAATTCCCTGTATCTTTAAAGATGACAATCTAGGCAAACGATGCTTCGGACACTTGCAATTATTTTAAGCTTGTTGGTACTGGTTGCTTTTGCCGGTGTTGGCGGCGGCGTTTATGTTTTTTATAAATTCGGGCGTGGTTTGCCGGATTATAAACAACTCGCCGATTATGAGCCGCCGGTGATGACCCGGGTCCATGCCGGTGATGGCCGCCTGCTAGCTGAATATGCCGAGCAAAAACGCGTGTTTGTGCCGCAAACCGCGATGCCGCGCATGGTGGTAAAGGCATTTCTGTCGGCCGAAGATAAGAATTTTTTTTATCATCCGGGTATTGATCCGCTCGGTATTGCCCGCGCGGTCGTGACCAATATAAAGAATATTGCCTCCGGGCGGCGGCTGGTTGGTGCTTCGACGATCACCCAACAGGTGGCGAAAAACTTTTTGCTGTCGGCTGATGTCACCATTGAGCGCAAAGTCAAAGAAGCTATTCTGGCTTTCCGGATCGAGCGGGCGCTGGAAAAAAATCGTATTCTCGAACTTTATCTCAACGAGATTTATTTAGGTTTCGGCTCCTACGGTGTAGCTGCTGCGGCGCTTAACTATTTCAATAAATCGCTGGATACGCTGACCATCGCCGAGGCAGCCTTTTTGGCGGCGCTGCCAAAAGCGCCCAACAATTATAATCCGTTCAAACATCCCAAAGCCGCTCGTGGCCGCCGTGATTGGGTAATCGGTCGTATGCTCAAAGATGAGGTCATCACGGCGAAGGATGCGCGGATCGCTAAATTGACACCCCTGATTACGCGCAAGCGTCAGGAAACTGAATATGTTAAGGCAGAATATTTTGCTGAAGAAGTGCGCCGGGAACTGGCAGGACGTTATGGCGAGACCAATCTCTATCGCGGCGGCTTGTTCGTCCGGACGACGCTCAATCCGCATTATCAAAAGCTGGCCGATCGCGCTCTCAAGAACGGTCTGGTGGCTTATGACCGCCGTCATGGCTGGCGCGGTCCGATTACCAATATCGATCCATCACTAGATTGGCTGGGTGCTTTGGCCAAAGTCAAAACCCCGCCGGAGTTAAGTGGTGAGCAGAATTCCTGGCGTCTGGCGGTCGTGCGGGAACTGCTGGCGGAGCGTGCTGATATCGGAGTTATTGATGGCCGTGTGGGCTCAATTCCGTTGGCTGAAATGAAGTGGGCGCGGCCCTGGCTTAAAGGCGAGTTGCTGGGAAAGCGGGTAAAATTACCTTCAGATGTTTTGCAAAAAGGTGATGTTGTTGTCGTCGAGCAAATATTTGAAACCAAGGGCGGTAAAGCCTATCCCGATAACAGCTTTGTGCTTCGGCAATTGCCTGAAATTGAGGGCGCGATTGTTGCGCTTGATCCGCATACCGGTCGTATTCTGGCAATGTCCGGTGGTTTTTCCTACCAGCGCAGCCAGTTTAATCGGGTTATTCAGGCGAGACGTCAGCCCGGCTCGGCCTTTAAGCCGTTTGTTTATTTGGCGGCACTTGATAAAGGCTTTACGCCGTCTTCGCTGATACTTGATGCCCCCTTCGTAATTGACCAGGGTCCCGGTCTGCCGAAATGGCGGCCCGCCAACTATACCAAAAAATTCTATGGGCCCAGCACCATGCGGCTCGGGCTGGAGAAATCACGTAACCTCATGACTGTGCGATTGGCGCAAACCATCGGCATTGAAACGATTAGCAATTATGCCAAGCGTTTTGGCATCGTCAAAGAAATGCCAAAGCAGCTTTCGATGTCGTTGGGTGCCGGTGAAACGACGCTACTAAGATTGACTGCGGCTTATGCCATGCTGGTCAATGGCGGCAAGAAAATTGTACCGACCCTGATCGACCGCATTCAGGACCGCCATGGCAAAACAGTTTTCAAACATGATCCGCGTAAATGTCAAAAATGCCAATCGACCTTCTGGACCAAACAACTGGTGCCGCAGGTGCCGGACCACCGCGAGCAGGTCGCCAGCCCGGCCAGCGCCTATCAAATGGTCTCAATGCTGGAAGGAGTGGTCCAACGAGGCACCGGGCGCCGTATGCGCGATCTCGGCAAGCCCTTGGCCGGTAAAACCGGCACCACCAACCAGGCCTTGGATACCTGGTTTTTAGGTTTTTCGCCTGATCTTGCGATTGGCGTATTTTCCGGTTTTGACACGCCGCGCTCGCTCGGTAAGCGTGAGCAGGGTGCCAGTGTTTCGGCGCCGATCTTCAAGGATTTTGTTAAAGCCGCACTTGCCGATAAACCGGCCATTCCCTTTCGCATCCCGCCCGGTATCCGTCTCGTCCGGGTTGACGCGGTAACCGGCCGCCCGGCTCGCCCGGGTGACAAGCGTGTTATTCTCGAAGCTTTCAAGCCGGGTACCGTGCCCACGGGGCAGGAACAGGTATTGGATGGCTCGGAAGAAACGCCGACCTCACTGCCGACTTCCGGCACCGGCGGGCTTTATTAATTTCAATATCTATTTTCGGAAAATTTTCCTAGTATATTGACAAATCGCAAATCAAATAGCGATGTCAGGGAATAGGAAATAACAATGAAAAAAGAACTCAATGAACGTTTAACACAAGTTGGCCCGGGCACGCCGATGGGCGAGCTGTTTCGCCGGTTCTGGTTGCCTGCTTTATTGGCATCAGAGCTTAACGGGCCCGATGAGGAACCGGTGCCGCTTAGAATTCTGGGCGAAGACCTTGTTGCTTTTCGTGATACTGATGGCCGACTTGGAGTGCTCGATGCTCACTGTCCACACCGCTTGGCGTCACTGTCCTACGGCCGCAATGAGGAGTGTGGGCTCAGATGTATCTATCACGGTTGGAAATTTGATGTTGATGGCAATTGCGTCGACATCCCGTCAGAACCGGCAGCCAGTCAAAAAATAAGAGATAAAATTAAGATCACGTCTTATCCGGCACTGGAACGTGGTGGCGCTGTCTGGATTTATATGGGGCCGAGCGAAAATATCCCGCCATTTCCAGAGTTTGAGTGGGCACGTTTCCCCAGTGACCAAAGTGCTGCCATTAAACGCTTCCAGCCCTGCAATTACGCTCAAGCCCTGGAAGGTGGCATCGATTCAGCGCATATTTCTTTTTTGCACCGGGATTTTCCTGCCGCCGATCAATCTAATACCGGGCCCAATAACGTTCACGGCAAGTTTGCCAGTGGCTGCCGTAATCCTGAGTTCAGCGTCAATGAAACCGATTATGGGCTGCAAATAATAGCCAAACGCGCCCTCGAAGATATCGATGATGTCTATTACCGGGTTACCCAGTTTATGGTGCCGTGTTTTCAAATGATCCCGCCTATCCTGGTCGAAGGTCGGCTAAAAACCAACCCGACAACGGGTAATGTCTGGGTACCGATTGATGATTATAATACCTGGAACTGGGGATTTACTTCTGATGCCGAGGCGCTAACCGAGCAGCAGAAAAAACTGCTTGGACCGGAAGGTATTTGGGGCGATTTGGATGAAAATTATCACGCTCTGCAGAATGATACGAACCGTTATAGGTTCGATCTCGAACGTCAGCGCAAAACCAATTTTTCCGGCATTCAGGGCGTGCGTAATCAAGACGCAGCTGTGGTTGAAAGCATGGGGCCAATTGTTGATCGGACCAAAGAACATCTCGGCCATTCCGATAGCGGTATTGCTATGTTCCGGCGTTTGATGTTGCGCTTGGCGGATGATTTGGCAGCTGGCAAGGAACCCGCTACTGCTCGTAATGCAGAAGCCTTCAATATCCGCTCGGTCTCAATCATCTTGGATAAGAAAGAAGATCTTCAGGATGTGCTCCCGAAAACGGCGGCTGGCGAGCCGATAGCGGCAAAAGCTGCAGAATAATTGTATGACGGTTTTCCGATCTAAAAAGTAGTTACTTTACTCGCCGTATAAGTGTATAACCTAGCCCCTTAGTTGGTTTGTGTTATAACATGTAGAGGGAGATACATGCCGTAGAGCATGTTGACGTGGAGGCGTAAATTGGGGTCCGTAGAAAGTCTCTATCTTTACAAACTTGCCCGCGATAAGTCGCCGGCAGGCCAGAAGGATTTTGCCAAATCCATCTCCGACGTATTCCTTGAGCACTATCCATCCCTGACCAAACGCGAGCGTCATCTGATGTATGACATCCTGCAGCAAACCGTTCATCAGGCCGAAATGGGTTTGCGCCAGAATGTAGCCAAACGTCTCGCTCAGACGGCAGGTGTGCCGCGGGAATTGGCCAAACTACTAGCCAATGATGAAATCGAAGTTGCTTTCCCAATTTTGACGATGAGTGACGCGCTGCTGGATGAAGATTTAATCGAGATTATTCATAGTCGCTCGGTCGAACACCAATTGGCGGTTACCAAACGACCGACGGTGAGCGAGCTGGTTTCAGATGCTATCGTCAAGAAAGGCGAGGAAGATGTGATCCGCAGTCTTCTGCTCAATCCCAATTCCAAAATCTCCAGCACTACGGTTGAATATTTGGTCGATGAGTCGAAACGGCTTACCTCGCTTCAGGAACCGATATTGCGCCGTGAAGACCTTGATCCAGAATTATGTGAACGGATGTTTACTTGGGTTTCATCCGCCTTGCGGTTGTACATTTTGGACAATTACGAACTTGATCCAGACTTTGTCAGCAGCGTTATCGAGGACGCCGCAGAAGATGTGAAAAAAGCCAAGCCAAATAATCCGGCGAAGCGGGCGCCGGAGAAACGTCTGGTCGAAGAGCTCAAGGAAGACGGGCTAATGGAACCTGAAATAATGGTGCAGATTTTGGAAGATGGTGATGTGCGTCTATTCATATCCATGTTCCAAAATTATACCGGTCTCTCAGACAGTATGATCATGGAAATGTTGCAGGATCGCGACGGTACCGGCCTGGCAATAGCGTGCAAAGCCGCTCAGTTGGATAAACCGATATTTTCCTCAATTTATGCACATAGCTATAAAGCCAAGCGCGGCGGCGTAAAAATCCGGCGTCAGGAAATCAACAAAATGCTCGGTCGCTATGATCTAATGTCGGAACAGGCAGCCGAAAAAGTTGTTGGCCGTTGGCACGAAAATGTCGCCTACAAAGAGGCCATCCGCGAACTTGAGCTCTAAACCGGCCTATATACAATTCCACTGATCACGAAGTTATTATCCACAGCTAAATTGTTTGTTTTCTTGCACTTGTGCTAGTCTTTTGTAGTTAAATTTAAAAATAACAATTTTTTCGATAAAACAGTGGGGATTTACCATGACTAAAACTAGATATATTTTATCGGGTGTCGCGCTGGCATCATCAGTGGCGCTTACCGGAACTTTTGCTTTTGACGTTAATGCCGCCTCTTTTTACGAAGGTAAAGTTCTTAACGTACTAACCGGCTCACGGGCAGGTGGCGGCGCTGATACGACCTTGCGTGTCATGAGCAAATATTTGACCAAATACATTCCAGGTCATCCAAAAATCGTGGTTAAGAATCTACCGGGTGCAGGTGGGCAGAAGCCTTGGAATCTGCTTTACGAGAAATCCAAAAATGATGGGCTGACGATAATTTTCAGTGCCTGGAATCCGGTTGGACGCGTCACCAAGTCGAAAGGTTTGCGGGCTGATTATACCAAGATGCCGTTTATCGGCGGCGCCAATTACACCCGGATGAGCTATATCACTACAGAAGGCCGCGGCATCAAAACCCGTGAAGCCCTTATGCAGGCGAAAAATATTAAACTTGGCGGCAACCGGCCGACCAGTATTCTCGATCTCTCGATCCGCCTGAGCCTCGATCTTTTGGGTGTGCCATATCGTTATGTGCCCGGCCTTAATCCGCCAAAAGCGTATCGTGCGTTGCGCGGCGGCGAGGTTGATCTGACCACGGTAGGGATTAATTTCTACCGCAACCGGGTCGAAAAAAGCATGGTTAAAACCGGCAAAGCTATTCCGTTGTTCTATTATCCGGCGGTAACGGCTGACGGCAAGCTCAAGCCCTCTCATATCAAAGATATGCCAAGCATCTACAATTTCTATAAAAATGTTAAAGGTGGCAAAGAGCCAGCAGGCCCGGCTTGGGAAGCATTAAAATGGATCAATATTGTCACCGGTAATATGATTTATACGTCTTTTGGCGCACCTGGCACCTCGCCGGCAAAGATTGCTGATTTCCGCACCGGTTTCAATAAAATGAAAGCCGATCCGGAATATCTCAAAGAAAGCTTGAAAATTGTTGGTGCGCCGATTGATTTTGTCAGCGTTGCCGAAGGCGAGGCGATTGTGAATTCCGTTGATGGCATTAAACCAGAAATCGTCACCTACCTTAAGAAGTTCCTCAAAGGCGGCAAAAAGCGGAAAAAGAAGAAATAGTCGATAAAACGATATTTAAATTAAGGGGGGCAGAAATTTTATTTCTGCCTCCTTTTTTTAATGACTCTTGCAGGTCATAGGCGAACCGGATAAAAACCCGCATCAAGCTTTAAAACCTAAGAAAGTTTCTATCCCATGCGCGCAGAGATCGAGAGCCAAGTCAGCGAGATCGAGCAGTCTATTGAACTGCTGAGGAGGCGACTTTGACTATGACAAAGCTGTCCGGCGTGTCGACGAGCTAAACGCGCTCGCCGAAGATCCTAAATTTTGGGATGACCCCACCACGGCTCAAGGCTTGATGCGTGAGCGCACCAAACTCGAGACCGGTGTCAAAGCTGTCGATGAGATCACCAGTGATTTAAATGACAATGTCGAGTTGTTGGAACTCGGTGAAGTAGAAGATGACCAGGAAGTCGTCAAAGAGGCCGAAGACGCGATCTCGGCTCTAAATGGCAAGGTCGAAAAAGCCCGCATTCAGGCGCTGCTGTCAGGCGAGGCCGATGGCAATGATTGTTATTTGGAAATTCACCCAGGAGCCGGCGGCACCGAAGCGCAAGACTGGGCCTCTATCATGTTGCGGATGTATAGCCGCTGGGCCGAGAGCCATGGCTATAAGCTGGAATGGTTGGAAGAAAGCGCAGGCGAGGAAGCCGGCATTAAATCGGTCACGCTCAGGGTCAATGGCACCGATGCCTATGGCTGGCTCAAAACCGAAAGCGGCGTCCATCGCCTGGTACGCATCTCACCATTTGATTCAAGTGCCAGACGGCATACCAGTTTCGCCTCGGTCTGGATTTATCCGGTGATTGACGAAAACATTGAGGTCGAGGTCGAAGAAAAAGATTTGCGCATTGATACCTACCGGGCGTCCGGCGCTGGGGGGCAGCATATTAATAAAACCGATTCGGCCATTCGCATCACGCACCTGCCGACCGGCATTGTCGTGCAGTGTCAAAATGACCGCTCGCAGCATCGCAACCGCGCAGCTGCGTACGATATGCTGCGCGCCCGGCTCTATGAGGCCGAACTGCAAAAACGAGAAGACGCGGCGCAGGCTGAGCATGACGCTAAAACCGATATCGGCTGGGGTCATC
>JABIIH010000250.1 GCA_018649245.1 Rhodospirillaceae bacterium
GGCAGCGTTTAAAACCGCGACTGTTGTGGCGCGCCTGCCGAAGACGCGTTCGGGGAAAATCCTGCGCGGCACCATGCAAAAAATCGCTGATGGCGAGGAATACAAAATGCCTGCCACCATTGAAGATGTATCTGTCTTGCCGGAGATCGCTGAGGCTCTGGCAGCGCTCAATTAAGCTCTGGCACGGTTTGGCATAGGCACCCTTTTAGGTCCACGTTAATGAGCCAATACTGGAGATCTACATGATTGAGTTATACCATTTTTGGGATTCGCCGTGCTGTTTTAAAGTACGGACAGTCCTGGCGGAAAAGAAAATCGAATGGAAACCCCATTTGATCGCCTCCGTTCAATTCGACCATTTTCAGCCCGAGTACCAGGCGCTCAACCCCCATAGTATTGTTCCCACTTTGATCGATGGAGATCACATTCTGCTTCAATCGGGTGTCATCGCTGAATATCTGGATGAGAAGTTTCCCGATATTGGCTTGAAACCGGACACCCCGGCGGATCGCGCCACCATGCGACAATGGGCACATGACGAACAGGCCTATTTATTTCCACTCATTATTATCATGAGCTTCAATCTGATGATGACGCTACGAGAGAAAGCTTATGGTATGGATCAATTGCGCGAATGGTCAAAACGGCATCCAGATCAAGCGAGAGCGCAAGATTATTTGAACCGGGTGTCGTCTCCGATGGATGAAGAGGCTGTGAATGCCGCAGCCAAGAAATTCACTTGGCATATGGAGCGATTGGAAAAACAGATAGAGGTTTCGGGTGGTCCTTGGATATGTGGCAAGACTTATTCATTAGCAGATATCAGCCTAGGCCCCATACTCGACCGCATGGAATATCTCGACCTGCTTAGGGTTTTGGACAATGCCCCAAGAGTAGCTGAATTATATGAGCTGATTAAAGCTCGACCGGCTTTTCAAAAAGCTGCACCGGATTTTGAATACAGGATGTGGGGTCCTAAAAAACCAATTCCCAAATCTCAAGTTGGCCCGGATGCTCCCTATGGATCATTTCCGAGTAAATAACAGTAGTGCGTAAAGTGAATTTGGCCTCAATCGAAGGTTTTTTTGCGCCATTCAAGTACGGATTTTTGAAAGCTCGGACGTTGAGATATTTGATCGTACCAAGCCATTAGATTTGGAAAAGCGGTGAAGTCGTAGTCACCGCTCATCAGCGTGGTTATCGTCGGCGACCATGAAATATCCGCCAAGGTATAGGTGTCGCCAACCAACCATTGATCTGCCGCCAAAATACCCTCCATTTCTGCGAATATATTATCCATCAGATTTGTTGCCGTTGCAGCGTCTTCAGCGGTAAAACTTTGCCCCGGAAGGTCATGCTTGCCATGAAACTCCAGATAGGCCGGATCCTTTTGCAGCTGGCGATAGAGCGCAACTTCTTCGTCGGTTTTTTTCATCGCTGTTGCATTTCTTTTGTAGTACTGGATGGTTTTAATACCGGGCATGTGGGCTTCGCCCGATATTTTAAGCCAGTTGTCTATTTCAGACTGTTTTTCGTCGGCGACCTGACGAAAGCTGGTATCGGGAAAGACCTCATCCAGGTAAGCCAGAATATCATTCGACTCCGTAATCACCTTGCCATCGTGTACCAGAGCGGGAACAACACCCTTTGGGTTAATGCCAAAATATTCTTCAGTGACGTTTTCCCGTTTCGCCAGATAAATATGATGGCTTTCCCAGGGCAGGTTTTTTTCTTCTAAAAGTAGCCTCACCCGCGCTGAGCAGTTCGAAATATGGGCGTGATAAAGGTGCAATCCTTCAAATTTCATAACCGCCTGGTTAGTTGGGTTAACGAAAACCATTGTCCCTGCCCCCTTGCCAAATTGAAAAGTTTCATCCTTGTAACCTAGCTTCTGCTTATGGCAATGTTTAGGCAAGAATTAAAGCCGGGTAACTCACCACACCATCGGCAAAAAACCGCGAGGAATTCTCGATGCCCAACGCCTATGAAGAACTCGATCAGGCCGCCGCAAACTTTGTGCCGTTGTCGCCGTTGAGTTTTATCGAACGCAGCGCCAAAGTATACCCAAACCGGGTTGCCGTTATTCATGGTGAGAGGCGCTACAGCTGGGCGGAGACCTATGCCCGCTCACGGCAGCTGGCCGATGCCTTGGTAAAACGCGGCATCAACAAAGGCGACACGGTGGCGATCATGGGCGCCAACACACCGGAAACTTATGAAGCGCATTATGGCGTGCCGATGACCGGGGCGGTGCTGAATACGCTTAACATTAGGCTCGATGCGACAACCATTGCCTTTATTCTCGATCACGGAGAAGCCAAAATCCTCCTCACCGACCGGGAATTTTCAGCCACCGTCAAAGCAGCACTGGAGCAATGCGAGGCATCACCACTCGTCATTGATATCGATGATGTGCTGGCTGATGGCGGCGAGCTGATCGGCGAGATGGATTACGAAGCCTTTATCGCCGGCGGCAGTGCTGAATTTGACTGGTCTTTGCCGGATGATGAGTGGCAGGCCATTTCGCTTAATTACACCTCCGGCACGACGGGCAATCCCAAAGGCGTGGTCTACCATCATCGCGGCGCCTATCTAAACGCGATTGGCAATGTGCTGGCCTGGGATATGGCTCAGCACCCGGTTTATCTCTGGACCCTGCCGATGTTTCATTGCAATGGCTGGTGTTTTCCTTGGTCCATCGCCGCCCACGCCGGGACCAATGTATGTCTGCGCAATGTCAGCGCCAAAGGTATCTTCGATGCCATCGCCGATCATAAAATAGATCATTTCTGTGGCGCACCTATCGTGCTCGGCATGATCGTTAATGCACCTGAAGAAGAACAAAAGCCATTTGACTATACCATTCATGTTATGACCGCTGGTGCACCGCCACCCGCCGCTATCCTGCAATCCATGAGCGATGCCGGCTTCGACGTCACCCACGCCTATGGGCTAACGGAAACTTACGGACCGGCCACGGTCTGCGCCTGGCAGGACGAGTGGGACAATCTGCCAGCGGCAAATCAGGCAGCGATGAAATCCCGCCAAGGGGTCAATTATGTCGTGCTTGATCAGCTTAATATCATTGATCCTGAAACTATGCAGCCGGTGCCCGCCGATGGTGAGACCATGGGTGAGGTGATGTTCCGGGGTAACAATGTGATGAAGGGCTATCTCAAAAACCCAACGGCGACAGAAGAATCATTGGCCGGTGGCTGGTTCCATTCGGGTGATCTCGGTGTTATGCAACCGGACGGCTATATTCAGCTTAAAGACCGCTCGAAGGATATTATTATTTCCGGTGGTGAAAATATTTCTTCGATTGAAGTTGAGAACGCGCTCTATCAACATCCGGGCGTCTTGGCAGCAGCAGTGGTCGCTAAGAACGACGAGAAATGGGGCGAGACGCCCTGCGCCTTTATTGAGCTCAAACCCGATGCCGGTGATGTAACCGAAGCAGAAATCATTGAATTCGCCCGTGATAATCTGGCCCATTTCAAATGCCCGCGTCATGTCGTCTTTGGCGAGTTGCCGAAAACTTCAACCGGTAAAATTCAAAAATTTGTCCTGCGGGAGCGGGCCAACGCTTAAAGATTGGAATTCACCTTGAACGACCTCGACGTCTACGAAAAACAAAATTTTGGCAATCAAAGCGGGATCGGCGATACTCCTGCCCTGCTGATCGTCGATTTTGTCAACGGCTTTGCCGACCCGGAGCAATTCGGTGGTGGCAATATCCAAGCAGCTATCGACAAAACCGTTGAGCTACTGGCTTTCGCCCGGGCTGAGAAATTACCGATTGCCACAACCCGCGTGGTCTATGCCGATGACGGTTCCGACACTGGGGTGTTTTGTATTAAGGCGCCGGGCTTGAAGGCGCTCACCGAGGACGCGCCAGCCAGCAAAATCGTGGATCAACTTACCCCAATCAACGGCGAATACGTAGTACGCAAACCCCAGCCAAGCGGATTTTTCGGCACCGATTTGGCTGAGTGGTACCAGAACCAAGGCGTTGATACTGTCCTGATCACCGGCTGCACGACATCCGGCTGCATTCGCGCTTCGGTAATCGATGCCATGAGCCATAATTTTAAAACCGTGGTGGTGACGGATTGTGTGGGTGACCGGGCCATCGGTCCCCATGAGGCCAACCTGTTTGATATGGGCCAGAAATACGCTGACCTCATGACTGCCGCCGAAGTCATGACAGCGATTAATTCCCGCTAATACTCTTCCAGCAAACGACCTAAATTTTCCAAACGATCTGCGATTCCGGCGACCCGTAAAGCTGCCCAGAGCGTCGCCTGATTGCTGGTGATCACCGGCTTACCAAGTTTGTCCTCCAGTTCAGCTATCAATTCAAGCGCCGGAAAATCGGTGCAGGAAATCAAGATCGCCTGCGCCTCTGGGTGATCAACCGATAGAATATGGGCTTTGATCTCGTCAGCTGGAACCTGAGCAATCTGGATGTATTCGTGGGGCCCGCCGGCACCAATACCCAGCCCGGCAATTTTTACGGTCTCAACGCCATTAGTGCTGAGAAAATCTACTTCGTGATCATTGAGGGTGTCATGATAGGGCGTCGCAATGGAAATTTTAGTCGCCTCAAGAGCCCGCAGCGCCGCGATTATCGAGGCGGCGGTGGTCACCGAAGGCACGCCCGAAACTGACGTCATAAAATCGGTCAGCTGGTCAAGCGGCTCGACCATTGAGCCCGCCGTGCAACCATAGGCGATGGCGCTCAAACCGGCCTCGGCTAAATCCGAGGTCGCTTGTTCAATATCGGCATAGAGCGCTTTTTTCCCCGCCGCACTTGAAATATCCTCATGCAGCCTCATGCGGGTAACATGCAGAGTGACACCTTCCGGCATCATCCGCTGCCACTCGGCCTCGTTGACCGTGTTGGTCGGCAGTACGATCAGACCGAGCTTGGCCCGCTGACCATATGTCGTAGCAGAAGAGAATTTGTTTGCCATTACGAGGAAGCGGTCTCAGGGAACAAACCCGCCTTCATAAGTTGGCCCGGCAGCGGAGTATCAAAAAAGCCTTCGACCCAAATGGCGACATCAATATAGGCATCGATATCGATACCGGTCTCAATGCCCATATTGCGCAACATGAAAGCCAAATCTTCAGTCGCGATATTACCGGTCGCTTTGGGTGCAAACGGACAGCCGCCTAGGCCACCAACAGAAGAATCGAGAAACAGCACGCCCTCCCCGGCTGCTATCGCGGCATTGGCAAAGCCGGTGTTGCGCGTATTGTGCAGATGGAAGCCGAGCCCGACCTCCGCACCAACAGCGTCATGCACCAGGCTGTAAATTTCGGTTACCTGGGTCGGTACACCAGCCCCAATAGTATCCGCCATGCCGATCTCGGCACAGCCGCCCGCCGCCAATTGCCCGGCAATATTCGCTACTTTGGTGGCTGCTACTTTGCCCTCGAAAGGACAGCCGAAAGCTGCACCAATGGTCGCCGATAGTTTCAATCCTGCGGCAGATACTTTATCAGATATCTCAGCGAAACCAGCCAGCGTTTCGGCGATACTGGCCCCTTGATTGCGCTGATTGAAAGTTTCGCTGGCGACCACGACATAGCGCACTTCATCGACACCGGCAGCAATAGCGCGCTCAGCTCCTCGCACGTTCAGAGCGAGCCCGGCAAAACTAACTCCAGCCGGCCGCTTAATCTTAGCCATCACCTCTTCCGCATCGGCCATTTGCGGCACGCGTTTTGGATTGACGAAACTCACGGCTTCAAGGCGCGGCACACCGGTCGCTGACAGACGGTCGATCAACCCGACCCGTTCGTCAACGCTCCAAATTCGCTCCTCGCTTTGCAGACCATCACGGGGACCGACTTCGCATATTTGAATTTGAGGTTTAGATGATGCCATCTTTGGCAAGCTCCGCTAATTCATCCACGCTGATACCAAGAACACCATTATAAACCTCTTCATTATGACTGCCAGGGGTTGGTGAGCCGAGCCAGCCGATATCACCTTCGGTTTCGCTAAATTTCGGCACGATGCCCGGCACCGCGATTTCGCCGAAGAATTCATCTTTTTCGCGGCGGATCATATTACGCGCTTTGAAATGCGGATCAGCCGCGACATCAGCGATGGTATTAATAGGACCAACCACCACACCATTTTTATCAAGATGCTCGGTCAATTCCGCCGCCGTCATTGTCACTGTCCATTCGCCGATCAGACCATCAAGTAACTCCGCATTGGCACCGCGCGCTTTATGATCAACAAAGCGCGGGTCCTCAATCCATTCGGGCTTGTCCATCGCCTCGCAGAGCCGCTTGAACATAGCATCGATATTAGCGGCAATGATGACGTGTTTACCGTCGCTGGTGGGAAATAGATTGGAAGGTGAGACATTGGCCAATCCGGTGCCGCTGGGTTCGCGTATGACGCCAAGCTTATCATATTCCGGCAGCGAACTTTCCATCATCGTAAGACAGGATTCGGCAATCGAGGTATCAATCACCTGACCTTTGCCGCCTTGCGCATCCCGCCAATAGAGCGCCATCAGAATTCCTTGCGCCGCAAACATTCCCGTCAAGGTATCGCCAAGTGACAAGCCGGTACGGGGTGGCGGCTGATTGGGATAACCATTAATATAACGCATGCCGCTCATGGCTTCACCAACGCTGGCAAATCCTGGGCGTTCTGAATAGGGCCCGGTTTGGCCATAGCCCGAAACCCGCGAGATAATCAGACCCGGATTAATTTTGTGCAGCTCGTCCGGACTGAGGCCCCATTTCTCAAGCGTGCCGGGTTTAAAGTTCTCCGATAGCACATCAGCTTCGGCAACAAGTTTTTTGACCAAGTCCTGGCCCCGCTCCTCACGCAAATTTGCAGTCACAGATTTTTTGTTTCTGGCCAAAGTCGACCACCAAAGGCATTTGCCTTCCCAGCGATGATGTCCCCATTCCCGCATCGGATCACCTTTGCCCGGTGTTTCGACCTTGATCACTTCGGCGCCAAAATCGGCCAAGCGCGATGTTGTAAACGGACCTGCCAACAATTGCCCCATCTCGATTACCCGCACGCCCGCCAGGGGTCCATTAAGTTTGGGATCGCGATCTTCGGCAGCTATGGTCATAAGAATTCCTCCAAATAAAAATGTATCGGTCTGCAAAGATTAGCTAATTTGGCTCGACAGTTAGCAATTATTTGACGCCAGAACCAGATTTTTGTGTATTATGAAAAATCTAATATGCTGAATTTCAAAATCTAATATGCAAAATCAGTCTTTGAAATTACGGGTGACCTGTGTAATCTTTTTTTTGTACATATGAGCAATTTGTATCGATCAATTGTAATCATGCAACTCTTGCCAATATGGCGAGATTAAGTGATAGAATAATCGAGAATAAAAAAAGTTTTAAAACAACCGTTCTAGTATTCAAGGAGGAATCACGAATGAACTTTACGAAAGTAGTAGCACTTGCCGGTATCGCTGTATTAGCAGCCGGCCCCGTTGCCGCCCAGACGGTTGGCATCGGTACGACCAAAACCGGCGCCACCAGTCAGGTGACGGCGGCAATTGCCAGCATCGCTTCAAAATTTGGCGGCATGCAAATGCGTCCAGCTCCAATGGCCGGCACGCAAAAATATATTCCAGCAGTGAATAACGGATCACTGGAATTTGGCGCTGCCAACATTATGCAAACGGCTTGGGCGGTAAAAGGTCAGGTTTTGTCCAAAGGTCGCCCAAATCCAAATATCAAAGTCGTTTCTACGTTAATGGTATTTCGCGTTGGCCCACTGGTTGCTAAACCATCAAAATTTATGGCCGTTGGCGATCTCAAAAGTGCGCGTGTGCCGTCAGGATTTAAGGCTTCTCCTTTGTTTAACGAAATAATCAAATCAGCCTTAGCCACCGCTTCGATGACACCTGGTGATACTAAAAGTGTGCCGATTTCTGCACTGGTGCCAAGTTGGAAAGCTTTGATGGCTGGAAAAATTGATATGGCCATCGGCGCCTATGGTTCGGGCTTTATGAAACGGATCGCCCAAAAAACTGGCGGTATTCGTTTTATTTCAATGGAAAAATCGGCTGCCGTTCAAGCTAAGATCGACAAAATGATGCCGGGTGCCGTGATTAAAACGGTTAAGCCAAATCCGAAGCTTCCGGGCATCGAAGTACCAACCAATATTTTCCACTTTGATTACATGCTGTTTGCCGGCAAACACGTTTCAAACGATGTTGTCTATCGGGTCGCCAAAGCAATGTACGAAAATAAAAAGGCTTTGGTTGCAGCGACACCAATGTGGCGGAGCTTTACACCGAAGAAAATGTCCAAAGACCAAGGACTTGATTTTCATCCAGGTGCCATCAAACTGTTTAAGGAAAAAGGTACTTGGAATCGGTAGAAAATACTCCTACCGAACCTAGTAATGAAGCGCCTGCGCCACCGTCACCGGTAGCGCGGGCGTTAACACCTTGGCTCGGCATTGCCCTCGGTGGCATCGGCTTATTATGGGCCAGTGGCATCGCCGTAGATCTCGGCATCGATATCATTGCCGAGCAAGTAATGGTGGCCGTTCTCGGTCTCTCTTTTACCATCATTTTCCTTAACGTACCGGCTCATCCCAAATACCAGGGAACGCTGCCGTGGTACGATGCCATTGCGGCGGCGCTCGGCTTTGCGATTGGCGCCTATATGTTTTATCGCTATCCGGTTCTGCTTGAAAATATTGCCTATATGCCGGTCGAAGCTACGACTGTTGGTGTAATCCTGGTTGTGTTATCGACTGAAACATTACGGCGGACGGCAGGTTGGGGACTATGTGCTGTTTTACTTACCTTCTTTGTTTATGCCTTTTTTGCTGATCTGATTCCCGGTCAATTGCAGGGGCGCGCCATGGCGCCGGATCAGTTTTTCTCCTTTCTCGGCATAGATACCACGGGGATTTTAGGCATTCCGCTGACCATCATAACCACAGTGGTCATCATCTTTATATTCTTAGGGCAGGTCTTGCTGCGCTCCGGCGGATCTGAGTTTTTTACTGATATTGCGGCAGCCGTTATGGGGCGTTCTCGTGGCGGTTCGGCTAAAATTGCCGTAGTCGCTTCCGGGCTGTTCGGCTCGATCTCAGGCAGTGCTGTTTCGAACGTCGCCTCCACAGGCGTCATTACCATTCCGCTAATGCGCCAAGGCGGCTACTCACGCCCAGTCGCCGGTGCCATTGAAGCGGTTGCCTCCACAGGCGGGCAGATTATGCCGCCGATTATGGGCGCCGCTGCTTTCTTAATGGCGGAACTGCTGGAGATTAGATACCAGGAAGTTATTTTAGCGGCGATCCTGCCGGCTCTGCTTTATTACATCGCCGTCTTTTTACAAGCCGACCTGGAAGCCGGCAAAACTGGTATCAAGCCTGTTCCTGAGGACCAAATTCCACCCTTCCTGCTGGTCTTAAAACAAGGCTGGTATTTTATTGTACCCTTTGCCGTCTTAATCTACGCCCTGTTCTCTTTGAATTCACCACCTGAAACGGCCGCGCTGTTTGGCGCCGGATCGATCGTCGTGCTCGGTATGGTGTTCAAATACAAAGGCAAGAACCTGACCGTACCAACGCTGATCATGTGTTTACGCCGGACCGGTGAGATGTCGGTTGATATTCTGGTTATCGGCGCTACGGCCGGTATGATCATCGGTATATTGGATGCCACGGGTCTGAGCTTTGGTCTGACCTTTTTGCTGGTCCAGGTCGGTGAAGGCAATCTCTTCTTGTTGCTGGGGCTGACCGCCATCATCTGCATCATTCTTGGTATGGGCATGCCGACAACGGCGATTTATTTTCTGCTGGCTGTGCTGGCGACACCACCGCTGGTGAAGCTTGGGGTCGAGCCCATCGCCGCCCATTTATTTGTGCTTTACTTCGGGTTGATGTCGATGATCACGCCGCCGGTAGCACTTGCCGCTTTTACCGCAGCCAAGCTTGCCGAAACCGGCCCCATGGGGTGCGCCGTCGCTGCTTGCCGTTTTGGCTGGCCGGCCTTTGTCGTCCCGTTCCTATTTGTCATAGCTCCCAATTTGATCATGATCGGTGAGCCGGTTGATATCGCGATTGTTTTTGTCACCGCCGTAGCCGGTATTTGGTTCGCCTCTGCCGGCATGACCGGATTTTTCACGGTAAAACTGTCGTTGCTTCAGCGGGCCGCCTATATTGCTGGCGGCTTGGGTCTGCTGTTGCCGTCGCAAGCTTTCGCCAATGCCTATATGGTTGAGATTGCCGGCGGCATTATTTGTGTTGCTACCCTGGCTCTGGAGCGCATGAATAAACAAAAAAATTAGTAGCTTTTACCTAAGTTTAAGCAATGTCCCTAAACCTACAAAACCGTTTGAACGCCAACATTCAAGGTATGCTCTGGATGATTCTCGCTGGTGCTGCCTTTGGTGTCAGCAATGTTGCGGTGCGCATGGCGTCGGTGGATCTGCATCCGTTTGTCGTTGTATTCTTTAGAAGTATTCTCGGCGTTGTTTTGTTGACGCATGTTTTCTTGGCCAAAGACTTTGTTTGGAATCCAGGCCCACGCTTTAAGTTCCATATCTTACGCGGTATTTTGCAGACAACCGCCCTATTGTGTCTCTATACCGCGATTACGGTAACGCCGATGGCGACGGTTATTGCGCTCGCCTTCATTACGCCTTTAGTA
>JABIIH010000266.1 GCA_018649245.1 Rhodospirillaceae bacterium
GCCAAGTTCCTCATCCATACTGTCGGCATCAGGCAATCGTTCGAAAAAATCTTCCTGCAAGACGCTGTCTAAAACGCCGGGGTTACGGCCCAAATGCTCAGCCAGCCGCGGCGCGCTGCCCATTACTTCGGCCACCAAATTAAGCAGTGTCGGATGAGCGTGAAACATTGAAAATAATTGGATGCCTGATGGCAGGACGGCTAAGAAGTCATCAAATTTTCTAAAAGCGATATCCGGTTCAGGCGTTTCGCCAAATGCTTTCAGGATAACCGGCACAAGTTCGGTTAAGATCTGTTGGGCACGCGTGCTGCTGGTCGCCCGATAGCGGCCATGATGCCATGAGCGTACTGTTTCAGCGATAATTTCCGGTTGCTCAAAGCCAATTGATTTAATGGTTTTCAAAGTTTCCGGATCGTCGTCGGCGCCGGTGAAAATCAGATTGCCTTTAATCTCGTCGGTGCCATCGAGACGCGGTGCTTCTTCGAACAGTTTGGCATAGTGCGCCTCCACACAATTCAAATGAACTAACAGTTCATCCCGGAAGGCGTCACCATTTTCATAACCGAGAAAAATGGCAATCTGTTCAATGCCATCGGCATCACCTGGCAAATCATGCGTTTGCTGATCATCTACCATTTGCAATCGATGCTCGACCCGGCGCAGATACCAATAAGATTTGATCAGCTCATCAGCGGTCTCCTGTGAAATTTGTCCCGCGGCCGCTAAACCGTTTAGCGAGTCGCAGGTGGAGGCGGTACGTAGTTCGGGCAGGCGGCCACCCCAGATGAGTTGCTGGGTTTGGGCGAAAAATTCCACTTCCCGAATGCCACCCCGGCCCAACTTGACGTTATGACCCTCAACGGCAATTTTAGCACCACCGCGATGGGCGGTGATTTGCCGCTTGATCGAGTGAACATCCTGGATGGTGGCGAAATCGAGATACTTACGCCAGATAAAGGGCCGAAGACGTTCAAGGAAATCGTAGCCGGCCTTGATATCACCGGCAATCGGGCGAGCTTTTATCATTGCCGCGCGCTCCCAGTTCTGGCCGATGCTTTCATAATATGTTTCAGCCGCCAGCACGGATATCGCCGGCGGAGTTGAGCCGGGATCGGGTCTGAGACGAAGATCGGTTCTAAAGACATAGCCATCGGCCGTGCGCTCGGAGAGGATTTTCACCAGATCACGGGCCAGCCGGATAAAGCCTTTAGCTAAATTATCCGGCTCCTCGGTCTCAATAACTTCAGGATCAAAAAATATAATCAGATCGATATCGCTGGAATAATTTAACTCATGACCGCCGAGTTTCCCCATGCCTAGCACGATCAGTCCGGAGCTTTCCCCGGGATTATTTTTATTCGGCAATTTGAGAAAATTCTTCGCTGCCATATTTTGCAGCAAATAGTTAATGGCATATTGGACACCAAGATCGCTAAACCGGCTCAGCGCTTGAGTAACCTCAGGACCGGTCCACAGATCTGCGATATCTGCCACCGCAATGGTGAGGGCGGCGCGCTTTCGGTTGATGCGCAGGAACTGCATAACGTCAAATTCGGCCAAATTTTCAGGTTTTCTGGTAAGTTCATGTTCAATTTTTTTGAAACTTGCCTCTGGGCCCGCCATAATCAATTCAAAAAAGAAAACAGGATCAGTGATCGCGCATTGGCTCAGAAAATGGCTGTTGCCAAATAAGGCGTCTAAAAAAGGTCGATAATTGTTATCGGATGTAAGAGCTTTGATATTTGCAATGACGGCATCATCGCCGGTTTCTTCCGAATTCTCGATCAGACGGTCAATGCCAAGTTCTGCACGATCCCTGGAGGCAGGTTTGGGCAAATTGATCGCATTGGTAAAAAAAGTCATTTGATGCATTTCAAATTGCTGTCAGATATAGCAGACTGCGTTAAGAGGGAGAGGTGGTCAAGTTGTTGCAATGAAAGACAGAAATTTACAAGCTGTCGGCCACAAACGGAGTTAGATAATTGATCAGGCGGACGTTCCGCAGCGTTATTCAGTTAATTGGAATATTGGGACTCGGTTTTGCCGTTTTCATTGGCGTCCTGGTATGGCGTTTGACGACCGGTCCGATCTCTCTTGCCTTTCTGACTCCTTATTTCGAAACCGCTCTAAAGGCAGAAAATAGCCAGGTTGATATCAAGCTTGAAGATACCATCCTGACTTGGGCCGGCTGGGATCAAAGCCTGGATATTCGTTTGCGCGGTGCCAAAGCGATCGGCCCTGAAGGCAAAGTGTTGGCGGAAATTCCTGAACTTGCCGTTTCCTTAAGCGGCTCAGCTTTGATGAAGGGCGAACTGGCGCCCCGCAGTTTGACCATATTTGGGCCAAGCTTGAATATTATCCGCACCGAGGCCGGTAAATTGGAACTTGGTCTGGCCGATACAGCTTCATCAAGCCGAGCCGGCAGGCAGGATATATCCCGCCAAATAATCGGCGAATTACTTTCACCACCTGATATGAAACGTCCGCTTGGCTATCTCCGTCAAATCAATATCGTTGGCGGAAATGTCACCGTTGATGATCATCAGCTCGCCGTGAAATGGCTGGCGCCAGAGACTGACATTGCTTTGGTGCGGGAAGGTGAAAAAGTGTCGCTTTCGGCTGAATTGGCCTTAACGGCAGATGGGGCGAATAGCCGTAATTCGGCTGCTTTTACGCTAATGGGTGATTATGATTTGCTAAAGAAAGAAGCAAAAATAACCTTGGGATTTGCCGATCTAAATCCAGTTGTGTTTGCGCCATTGTCAGAAAAACTGAAATTACTAAAAAGTTTCGATCTGCCGTTGAGTGGTACTTTGGATACCATTGTCCAGACCGACGGCGAGATTCGTAAATTTGAGTTTAACCTGACCAGTTCAGAAGGTCGAATTGCCTCAAATGATCCGATAAAAATTGATATCGCTGTGCAAACTTCAAAAATACGAGGTGACTTTGACCAGACGACCGGGCGGCTCAATATCCAAGAAATGATTTTGGATCTTGGTGCGGACGGCAGGTTAAAACTCCCGGCGCCCATTAATCACGAATGGGCGCTACAGAAGATTTCTCTTGTTGGCGCCTATGATTCTGAATTCGACCGGCTTGAATTGGATAAAATTCAGCTCGACACAGCGGGTCCTACCTTGGAAGCATCTGCGACCGTGCAGGAAATCGGCGGTAATATTGCCTTTGAACTCGGCGGTGAGGCAAGAAACCTAAAAATCGATCAGGCTGAAGAATTGTGGCCCAAAGGTTGGGGCGGCATAGTGCGGGACTGGATTGTTCAAAATTTGTCCGATGGTTTTGCGCCGGTCGCTCATGCCCGGATGACGGGCCGTTACAACAAAGCCAAGGGTGTTGAGATAATCTCACTTCTGGGTGACATGGATATTCGAAATCTCACGGCTGATTATTTTGCGCCGATGCCCAAAGCAACCAAAGGGTCAGGGCGGGCGAAATTCGATCGCAAGCGCTTCGAACTTGATATCAAGCACGGGGAATCAGGTGATCTAAAACTCAGAAAAGGCCGCGTTGTTTTTACCGGACTCGATCAAGTCGATCAGTTCCTGGATGCTAAGCTGGAAATAGATGGTCCATTGGGATCGGTTCTTAAAACCATCGATAGTAAACCATTGGAGTTTGCCAAGACCATTGGCTTTCCGTCGACCGATGCAAAAGGCGATGTCTCCACTCAGATCAGTTTAAACTTCTTGATTGAGCGGAAAATGACAGCCGATACGGTGACTTCATCTGCCAAGGCAGTTCTTAAAAATGTCTCCGTTCCGAAAATTGCCCTCGATCTAGATTTAGAAAAGGCGGATTTGGTTTTGACCGCCGATAATAAAGGGATGGAGGTTGAAGGAAATGGACTGCTCGGAGGGGTCAAGACAGACATTAATTGGCGCGAGAATTTTGCCGATCAAAGTAAATTTCGCCGCCAGTATAAGCTCAAGGCGAAACTCAATGACCGAACCTGGCGGGAGCAGCTTAATTTTAATTTTGAGCCGTTTACACCTCAGTTTATGACCGGCATTTTGGCAGCCGACATAACGGCTACTTTTAAATCCGATATGGCAGGTGAATTGAATGCCAAGCTTGACCTTAAAGATGTCGCCATGACTTTGCCAAAGTTGGGTTGGCAAAAATCATCAAAAGTAGCGGCTCAAGCAGTGATTAATGCAAAATTTTCGAAAGATAGATTTACCTCCATTCCAAACGTCAGACTTAACGGCGGCGGCATGGCTGTGCGGGCGAATATTTCTTTTGAGAGACCGGGAAAATTGGCCAAAATATCGATCGATCAGCTGCAATTTGGCGAGACCGATATTCGCGCTATTATCGCGCCTCACAAAACTCAAAAAGGCGCCGGGAATGAGTCTGGTTGGGATATTGATGTTAGTGGAAAGCGGCTTGATTTGCGCAGCTGGATTGCCAGTGAAGAGGAAGCGAGCGTCGCTGAAAAAGGTGATCCTCTTACTCTGTCTCTTAACGTGGATCAGGTGCAGCTCTATCCTAAAAAATTCCTTGAACGCGTAACTGGCGCGATGGCCTTTGATGGCTGGGTATGGTACCGGGCCAAACTTAACAGCGGACTTGGGGACGATAAAAATCTTATCATCAATCTTGCATCTGAAGGCGGCAGGAGAAACCTTCGGATTACTTCTAATGATGCCGGTGCTGCCCTGCAGACATTTGACTATTACGATAATCTGCGAGGTGGTCGTTTAACGCTGGTCGGTAAATATGATGATATGCTGCCGGCCAGCAGGTTTTCCGGAACGGCGACAATTGATGGTTTTAGGATTATCAATGCGCCTTTGTTGGCTGAGCTTTTGAACGTCGCGTCTATCACAGGCATTCTCGAAAATCTTGGTGGCTTGGGCATAGCCTTCGGCAAGCTAGAGGCTCCGTTTGAAAGCCAAAATGATGTAATAAAGATTAAAAATGCTTCGGTAACCGGCTTGTCTTTGGGGCTGACGGCATCCGGAACCTTAAACACAGCCCTTGAAACCGTTGATATCAAGGGCACCATCGTGCCGGCTTATGCCATCAATACCGCTCTAACGCGGATCCCGATAATTGGCCTGTTGTTTTCCGGCGGTGAGAAAGATGGCGGCGTATTTGCCGCTACCTACGCCATGACCGGTAGTGTAAAAAAACCTGATATATCAACTAATCCGTTGTCAGTGCTGGCACCCGGGATATTACGCAAACTATTCGGCATCTTTGAGACAGCACCTAAAAAAGCCTCGTCTGGCAAGTAAGATTAATATTAGTCGGCGGCGCGGATTAGTATATGACGCTTTTTCCCAGCGGATAATTTAAATACGCCATCGGCATTTATATCAGCGAGCGAAATTATCTGAGTCTCATCTTCAATAACAACATCATTTAATCTTGCACCCTTACCTTTTATAAGCCGGCGGGCCTCGCCATTAGAGCCGGCGAGCCCGGCTTGGTGAAACAGATCAAACGCCGCAATACCAGCCTTTAGATCACTGTTAGCGACTTCAACCGTCGGCAGGTCGGTGCTGATACCAGCTCCCTCGAATGTTTCTTCTGCCGTTTTTGCCGCCAACATGGCTGCTTCCTCACCGTGGCAAAGCTTGGTCACTTCACCAGCAAGAATTTTTTTGGCTTCATTGATCTCGGCGTCCTGAAGTTTTTCAAGCCGCGCGATTTCGTCCAATGGCAGCTCGGTAAACAAGCGCATGAAACGGCCAACATCGGCATCTTCGGTGTTGCGCCAGTACTGCCAAAAGTCATAGGCCGAAAGCTGTTCTTGATCGAGCCAGATTGCGCCGGCTGCTGTTTTGCCCATCTTTGCCCCGGATGACGTGGTCATGAGGGGAGTCGTCAGGCCGAAAAGTTGGGTGCTATCGACGCGGCGTCCTAATTCAACACCATTAACGATATTGCCCCATTGATCGGAACCGCCCATTTGCATTAGGCAATTTTCGCGGCGCGAAAGTTCGAGAAAGTCATAGGCCTGGAGAATCATGTAATTGAACTCCAGGAAGGTCAGCGGTTGCTCTCGTTCAAGGCGCAGTTTCACACTATCAAAAGTAAGCATGCGGTTGATGGTAAAATGTGGACCATAGGATCTGAGGAAGTCGACATATTCCAACTCATCCAGCCAATCTGCATTATTGGGCATAATGGCGTCCGTTGGGCCATCGCCAAAAGTCAGGTATTTTGAGAAGACTTTTTTAATGCCATCCATATTTTCGTTGATTTTCTCAACTGTCAAAAGTTGGCGGCTTTCATCCTTACCGGACGGATCGCCGACCTTGGTGGTGCCGCCGCCCATCAGTACAATTGGCTTGTGACCGGTTTTTTGCAGCCATCTGAGTAGCATAACCGGTAACAGCGAGCCGACATGGAGGCTGGGTGCTGTACAGTCAAACCCAATGTAAGCTGGAATGATTTCCGAAGACGCTTTTGCATCCAGAGCATCAATGTCGGTGCATTGATGCATGAAGCCACGCTCAGTGACGGCGTTTAGAAAGTCTGATTTATAGGTCGTCATGATGCAAAATAACTCAATAGTATTTTAAGGGTTGCCCGCGTATGTATATGGTGCCGCTTTATTGGGTGGTCGTTTAGCATACTCATCCGATAGGTACAACGAAACCGATGATAAATATAAACAATCACTCAATTTTAATTAGGCAATGACTGACGCAAAATTATACACCGCTCTCGGGCTAATGAGTGGCACATCATTGGATGGCATTGACGCTGCAATTATCCAGACCGATGGCATATCTGTACATTCTTTCGGCCCCTTTGAAGCGCAGCCTTACGATCCGGAGTTCCGCGGGCGCTTGCGGGCAGCCTTGGGAGCTAAAGACGTGCCGGCTGAGCTTGAACATGACCTCACACATTTGCATGCCGAACTCATTCAGGAGCTGTTGAAAAAGCATAATTTGGCGAGCTCAGAAATTAATATCATTGGCTTTCATGGCCAGACCATCCTGCATGAACCGAAAAATCAATTCACTTTGCAATTGGGCGACGGAGCTAAATTAGCTGAACTAACCGGCTGTCCAGTTGTTAATAATTTTCGCGCTGCTGATGTTGCAGCTGGTGGCGAGGGGGCTCCTTTGGCGCCGGTTTATCATCAAGCACTGGCAGCCGATTTTGATGATCCGGTTGTGATTGTGAATATTGGTGGTGTCGGGAATATTAGTTTTATTGGTGCTGACCATCTGTTGGCTTTCGATACCGGTCCCGGAAACGCGCTGATCGATGATCTTGTATTAGCCCGGACGGGTAAAAGTTTTGACCAGGATGGCCATTTGGCCGCTAAGGGTCGGGTTGATACAGCTATTTTGGCCAAACTTCTCAGCCATGATTTTTTTGATCAGACGCCGCCGAAGTCACTCGACCGCAATGCTTTCGATACTTCATTGCTTGAAAAACTTTCTTTAGAAGATGCGGCAGCGACCTTGGTTGCCTTCACCACCGCAGCTATTGCCCGCTCCGCGACTTATTTTCCGGAGCAGGTAAATCAGTGGCTGGTGACAGGCGGCGGGCGTCACAACCCAACGATTATGAAGGATTTGTCTGAGCGTCTCGGCACGGTTGTCCAGCCGGTCGAAAGTGTCGGTTGGAATGGTGACGCGATTGAGGCGCAGGCCTTTGCTTTTATGGCCGTGCGCTCGCTGCTGAAATTACCTTTGAGTTTTCCCGCAACAACCGGGGTAAGCGAGCCAATAACGGGCGGTATTTTGCATCACCCGAAATAAGAGCAGCTATTTTTTCTTTTTTGCTTTAGATTTTTTTTCAGGTTCGTCTTTTTCCTGTGCCAATGATTCGTCTAAATAGCGGCAAATTTCATTGTTCAAATTATCTATTTTTTCTTTGTAGAAATGATCAGCCCCTTTGATTGGCGTAAAATCAATTTCGATATTTTTTTGTGCATCGAGCTTTTGGGCCAGCTTTTGAACTGATTCTAAGGGGATAGAATCATCCGCATCGCCGTGGGTGATAAGGCCGGAAGACGGGCAGGGCGCCAAGAAGGAAAAATCTTCTGTATTGGCTGGTGGAGAAATAGAAACAAAGCCCTCAATTTCCGGGCGCCGCATCATCAACTGCATCGAGATTAAGGCTCCAAAGGAATAGCCGCCAATCCAGCAATAGGGGCTGTTTTTGTTAAATTGCTGCATCCAGTCAAAAGCATAAGCCGCATCGCTTAATTCTCCAATGCCGCTGTCGAATACGCCCTGCGAGCGGCCGACGCCACGGAAATTAAAACGAAGAACGGAAAAATTTCGCTCTACGAAAGCATTGTACATCATATAAACAATCCGATTGTTCATATTGCCGCCGTGTAGGGGGTGGGGATGTAGAACAATCGCAATGGGAGCGTCAGGTTGCTTGCTTTGATGATAGCGGCCTTCCAGCCGCCCATCGGGTCCATTAAATATTACGTCCGGCATGGTTTTGCTGGTTTTACCTATCTTTTGGTGGGTTGTTGTCGAGTAGCCAAGTATTTTAGTGGGGTATTATTCGAATTAACCATTTATTTTCACCACAATACTTGACTAATTTTGTCGGGATACCTATATTCACCTTATACAATTGTGGGTTCAACGTCAAAAAACTGTTCATTTTTTATGGTTTTTACGCGGAAGACCCTTTTTTAATACACTACGGATTTATATACAATGGCACATATATTTTTCAAGCGTCTCAAAGAAGATATTAATTCTTTCATGACACGAGATCCGGCGGCGCGATCTAAAATTGAGGTTGTTTTCTGTTATCCGGGTTATCACGCAATTTTATTTTATCGCTTTTCGAACGCCGCTTGGCGCCGCAAATGGTTTCTGGTCGGTCGCTGGATTTCCCATCTCGGGCGTTTTTTGACGGGCATTGAAATTCATCCGGGCGCGACGATTGGCCGGCGCTTTTTTATCGATCACGGCATGGGTGTTGTTATTGGTGAAACTTCTGAAGTCGGTGATGACGTTACGCTGTATCAAGGCGTCACTCTTGGTGGTACGTCGTTGGAAAAAGGCAAACGCCACCCGACCTTGGGCGATGGAGTTATTGTTGGTTCCGGCGCCCAAATTTTAGGCCCATTAAACGTCGGTGAAGCGGCGCGGGTTGGCGCCAATGCGGTGGTTCTACAAGATGTGCCCAAAGGGGCAACCATGGTCGGCATTCCAGCTAAAATCGTCATGGGGAGAGACAAAACTCTTGAAGACGAGTTTTGCGCTTACGGTACACCAACTGAGGATCTGCCTGATCCGGTCGCGCGCAGTTTCGAAAGTTTGCGCAATCAATTGACTACGTTGAGCGAACGGGTGGTTCAATTGGAACAAGAATTGGCGGATAAAAATAGCGAAACAGAAGATCAGAAATCTAACCAGCCTCGGCAAAAATCAGAGGCGTCTTCAGGAAACTAATTTAAATCAGTGGAATTAATAATGCAGGAGAAGAATCGTGAAACTTAGCACCAAAGGTAGATATGCAGTAATGGCTATGGTTGATTTGGCTCGCCAAAGTACGGATGGACCAGTCGCGTTAGCGGATATCGCATTACGCCAAGACATCTCACTTTCATATTTAGAACAATTATTCGGTAAGCTACGCAAAGGCTCGCAAGTTAAATCAGTGCGCGGTCCAGGCGGCGGCTATCTATTAGCGCGTGCTGCTGAAAATATGAAAATCTCGGATATTATTATGGCCGTTGATGAACCCATTCAAACGACACGTTGTACACCGGGTTCACCAACGGGTTGCCGTACCGATAATTCGCGCTGTCTCACCCATGATTTATGGTCCGAGCTCGGCAATCAAATATTTTTATATTTAAGCTCTGTTACCTTGGCTGATGTCGTTAACAATCGAATTATTGGCACCAGCGGCAATGATTTGTTGCCGTCAATTGGAATCGCTGATCATGAATTATCTCTGGTCTCCGAACCAGAGCTAAGGGCCGTCGAATAGTCTCGATCACCACCTCTAGAAAGCTAACCATGTTACGCGCAACATATTTTGACCATAACGCGACAGCGCCGGTAACGGCGGAGGTTGCAGATGCGATTGCTGGCGCTATAGCGCTGCCGGGCAATGCATCCTCCGTGCATACTGCCGGTCGTCAAGCGCGCCAATTGGTCGAACAAGCGCGTGAGCATATCGCTCTTTTGATTGGTGCGAGTCCGGCGCAGATCGTGTTTACCAGTGGTGGCACGGAAGCCAATAATCTGGTGCTGCGCGGCACTGAATGTGATCATATTTTGGCTTCAGCGGTTGAGCATGATTCGGTATTGGTGGCAGCGGATAATATCGAGCAAATGCCGGTTGACGGTGATGGGGTCATCAATTTGGCAGCGTTAGCAGCAAAGCTTGCTGAGATGGATGGCCAGGCCTTGGTTTCAGTAATGCTTGCCAATAATGAAACCGGCGTTATCCAGCCGGTCGCCGAAATTTCTCGTCTCGCTAAAGAGCATGGCGCACTGGTGCATACCGATGCGATTCAGGCGTTGGGTAAAGTTAAAGTTGATTGGACTGAATTGGCTGTCGACTTTATGAGTTTATCGGCGCACAAAATTGGTGGCCCGCAAGGTGCTGGTGTTTTGGTGGTCAATGAAGCTGTTCCGTTACAATCCCTCATCAAAGGGGGTGGGCAGGAGCGCAGCCGCCGGGCTGGTACTGAAAACGTGCCGGGTATCGTTGGCTTTGGCGCCGCTGCTAATTTGGCGGCAGAAAATATTGATAAAGCCAATGAGATTAAAATTCTCCGGGACCACTTGGAATCAAAAATCAAATCGATGGCACCGGATGCGGTTGTGTTTGGTGAAAGAGTTGATAGGTTGCCGAACACAATTTGCCTGTCGATGCCTAATGTTTCCAGTGAGACCCAAGTGATGAAGTTCGATTTGACCGGGATCATGGTTAGCGCGGGTTCTGCCTGTTCATCTGGTAGGGTTCAGGCATCGCACGTTTTGAAAGCGATGGGTGTTGGTGAGGAAGTCGCCTCGACCGCCATCCGCGTCAGCCTTGGCGATAGCAATACCAAGGAGGAAGTTGATTATTTTGTCAGTCAGTGGCGGGAAATCTATGTCCGCGCAAATTCCGAAAATTTTAAAGGTGCGGCGTAGCAGCCGAGATACAATAAAGGTACCAGGTACAATAAAATGAATGCAGCAGTTTCAGATACCGTCGATCAAGTTCAATCGGTCGAGAAATATAAATACGGTTTTGTCACCGATATTGAAGCCGACCAAGCACCCAAAGGGCTAAACGAAGATATCATTCGTTTCATTTCGGCTAAAAAGGAAGAGCCCGAGTGGTTGCTCGAATGGCGGCTCAAGGCCTATGCCCATTGGTTGACGATGGAGGAGCCGGATTGGCCAAAAGTTAATTATCCGCCGATCGATTATCAGGATTCCTATTATTACTCAGCGCCGAAATCCAGTGAAGATGGTCCCGATAGTCTTGATGACGTGGATCCAGAATTGCTGGAGACCTACGAGAAACTCGGCATTCCGCTGCATGAGCAAGAGGTTTTGGCGGGCGTTAAAAACGTCGCTGTTGATGCCGTGTTTGATAGCGTCTCGGTGGCGACAACGTTTAAAGATGCGCTGGCCAAAGAAGGCGTTATTTTCTGTCCAATCTCAGAAGCCGTTAAAGAGCATCCTGAGCTGGTGAAGCAATATCTGGGTTCGGTCGTGCCTTATTCGGACAATTATTTTGCCACGCTGAATTCAGCCGTCTTTACTGATGGTTCTTTCGTCTACATTCCAAAAGGCGTTGCTTGCCCGATGGAATTGTCGACCTACTTCCGCATTAATGCGTCCAATACCGGCCAGTTCGAGCGCACGCTTATCATCGCCGATGAGGGTTCCCACGTAAGCTATCTCGAAGGCTGCACCGCACCGATGCGGGATGAAAATCAACTTCATGCGGCGGTCGTCGAATTGGTTGTCCTTGATGATGCTGATATTAAATATTCGACCGTGCAGAACTGGTATCCGGGCGATGAGAACGGTGTTGGCGGCATTTATAATTTTGTCACCAAGCGGGCAGCCTGCCGGGGTAAAAACTCGAAAGTTTCCTGGACCCAGGTCGAGACCGGTTCAGCGATTACCTGGAAATATCCGAGCTGCATTCTGCAAGGGGATAATTCGGTCGGCGAGTTTTATTCAGTTGCCATCACCAACAACTACCAGCAGGCCGATACCGGCACCAAGATGATCCATCTTGGCAAAAACACCAGCTCGCGCATCATTTCAAAAGGTATTTCAGCTGGTAAATCGCAAAGCACGTATCGCGGTCTGGTTAAGATGATGCCGAAAGCGGAAGGGTCGCGAAATTATACTCAGTGTGACTCGCTGTTGATCGGTAAGGAATGTGGCGCGCATACCGTGCCCTATATCGAAAGCCGCAATAAATCCGCCAAGGTCGAGCATGAAGCAACGACCTCGAAAATTGGCGATGATCAATTATTTTATTGCCGCCAGCGCGGCATCTCCGAAGAGGAAGCCGTGGCGCTGATTGTTAATGGTTTCTGCCGTGAAGTGATGCAGGAACTGCCGATGGAATTTGCCGTTGAAGCACAGAAGCTGGTCGGCATTAGTTTAGAAGGAAGTGTCGGTTAAGGCACTGAAAGAAAGTAGAAAATTAAATGTTAGAAATTAAGAATCTCCACGCCAAAGTCGGCGATACCGAAATCCTCAAAGGCCTCGATCTTACGATTGAGGCCGGCAAAGTTCATGCGATTATGGGCCCGAACGGTGCCGGTAAATCGACTTTGTCTTACGTGCTCTCGGGCCGCGATGGCTATGAAGTGACCGAAGGCTCGGTCCTCTATAAAGGCAAGAATTTGCTCGAAATGGAGCCTGAAGTTCGGGCTGGTGAAGGGGTCTTTCTGGCCTTTCAATATCCGGTGGAAATTCCGGGTGTCTCGACCATGAACTTTCTCAAGGCGGCAGTAAATTCTGTCAGGAAATATCGCGGTGAAAGCGAATTTGACGCCATGGACTTTTTGAAGTTTGTGCGCGAACAGACCAAGATTTTAAACATCGATGACGATATGCTAAAACGCGCCGTCAATGTCGGCTTCTCCGGCGGCGAAAAAAAACGCGCCGAAGTGTTACAGATGGCGGTGCTCAGTCCAGCCTTTGCGGTGTTGGATGAAACCGATAGTGGCCTTGACGTTGATGCTTTGCGCATTGTCGGCGAAGGGGTTACGGCGTTGCGCTCGCCTGAACGTTCGATGCTGGTCATTACTCACTATCAGCGCCTGCTTGATTATATCGTGCCCGATGTTGTGCATGTCCTGGCCGATGGCAAGATCGTCGATACCGGCGATAAAAATCTCGCAATCGAGTTGGAAAAGAACGGCTATGCCAATTATGTGGAGGCAGCGGCCTAATGAACGCGCTTTCACCTCTAAGTCAGAGCTTTATTGATCAGCATGGTGATGCTGAGTTCACAGCCCGAGCGCCGTGGTTGGATCAGTTGCGCCAAAGCGGGCTTGAGAATTTTTCCAGCCAAGGTCTGCCGACACCCAGCGTCGAAGAATGGAAATACACCAATCTCAAGGTGCTGGAAAAACTGGATGTCTCGACGAGCTCCGAAGCAGCTGCGGTTGACCCTGCTGAGCTGATTTGGCTGCCGGCGGATATGGCGAGCCACAAACTGGTATTCGTCAACGGCCGCTATAGCCAAGAACTCTCAGAGATCGGTGAGCTACCGGATGGTGTCAAAGTATTATCCTTGGCCGAAGCTATGATTTCAGAATCAGAATTGCTGGCAGACAATTTAGGAAAAATAGGCTCGATTGAAAATGCACCGGTATTGGCGCTCAACACCGCCTTTATCAATGATGGATATGTTGTCATCGTTGAGAAAGCCGAGCTAGAAAAACCTATCGAAGTGGTTTTCGTCAATAAAGCCGATGCCTCAAGTTCCAATCATTCACGCAATCTTGTCGTTGCCAAAGACAATGCCCGGGCAACTATACTTGAAAGACATATCGGTGAGGGCGATTATCTCGCCAATCACGGCTTTGAAGTGCTGGTTGAGGGTGGCTCTCACGTTAAACACTACCGATTATTTGAAGACGGTGCCGCCGGCATCAACCTTTCGACCGCTAAAGCCAGCGTTGGAAAAGATGCTACCTATGACAGTTTTGTGCTCTCAATCGGCGGGCGCCTGAACCGCAATGAAATACATGTCGCCTGTAAAGAGCCAGGTGCCCATACCAATCTCAACGGCGTTTATGTCGGCCGGGATAGCCAGCATATTGACAACACCACTCAGATTGATCATCTGGTGCCAAATACGACATCGAAGGAAACCTATAAAGGCGCCCTGGATGGCAAGTCGCGGGGTGTCTTTCAAGGGGCCATTAATGTCGCCGTGGGCGCTGACGGCACCGATGGGCAAATGAGCAATAAAACACTGCTGCTGTCCGATGAAAGTGAAATTGACAGTAAACCACAGCTTGAAATTTTCGCTGATGATGTTAAATGCGCTCATGGCTTTACCGCGGGTGAGTTAGAAGAAACTTCGCTGTTTTATTTGCGCTCTCGCGGTATCCCCGAGGCAGCCGCCCGCGCCATGCTGGTCGAAGGATTTTTGGCCGAAGTGGTCGAAGCGGGAGTCGATGAAGAATACCAGGAAATCTTTAAGGCTAAGATTTCCGTTTGGATGGAAAATTAGTATGACAGCAGTATCAACAGTGATGGAAACGGATACAATCGGCAGCAGTGCGGGCTACGATGTTGCGGCGATCCGCGCTGATTTTCCAGCTATAAATCTGGAAATCAATGGCTATCCGCATGCCTTCCTCGATAGTGGAGCCAGTGCGCAAAAGCCTAACCAGGTGCTGGAGCGGATGGATCAGGCTTACCGGTCAGAATATGCCAATGTTCACCGGGGTGCTTATACGCTGAGCCAATTGGCGACCGACAATTATGAAAATGCGCGCACCACTGTTGCTAAATTTATGAACGCCAAGACGCCGGATGAGATTATTTTCACCCGCAATGTCACGGCGGCGATTAATTTGGTTGCGTATTCTTATGGCCGCGAGTTTTTGAGCGCTGGCGATGAGATCATCATCAGCCATATGGAGCATCACGCCAATATCGTGCCCTGGCAGTTGCTGCGGGATGCCATCGGCATTGAGATCAAAATCGCACCGATTGACGATGCCGGTAATTTCTTAGTGGATGAATTCGAAAAGCTTTTAAATCCCAAAACCAAGCTGGTGGCGATCACGCAAGTTTCGAACGTATTGGGTACTATCGTGCCGATAAAAGACGTTGTTCGGCTGGCCCACGCGCAAGGAGCACATGTGCTGATTGATGGCGCCCAAGGCATTGTCCATGAGGGTGTCGATGTCCAGGATTTGGACGCCGATTTTTATGCCTTTACTGGCCACAAGCTCTATGGGCCGACCGGCATCGGCGTGCTCTGGGGTAAGCTTGATCTGTTGAATTCCATGCCACCCTATCAAGGGGGCGGCGATATGATCGAAAATGTTACTTTCGAGAAAACCACCTATCGTGATGCTCCAGCCCGCTTTGAAGCAGGCACACCGCCGATAGTCGAAGCGGTTGGTTTGGCAGCGGCAATTGATTATGTCTCGGAAATTGGCTTAACGAACATCGCCGCTCATGAACAAAATGTCTTGGCTTATGCGACCGAACAGCTTTCGGCGATTGAAGATTTAACCATCATTGGTCAGGCAGATAATAAGGCCGGTATTATTTCGTTTATGCTGGGCGATATTCATTCCCACGATATCGGCACTATTATTGATGCCCGCGGTGTCGCCGTTCGGGCTGGTCATCATTGTGCTCAGCCCTTGATGGATCGCTATGGTGTGGCCGCGACTGCGCGCGCCTCACTTGGCATGTACAGCAACACAACAGATATCGATCAATTGGTCGACGCGCTCAATTACGTGAAGGAAATATTCGGCTAATGGAAGACGATATTCGCGAACTTTATCAGGAAGTCATTTTGGATCACGGCAAGAATCCGCGTAATTTTCGCCACCCCGAAGATGCGACCTGTGAAGCCAATGGCAATAATCCGCTTTGCGGTGACCGGCTAACGGTCTTTGTCAAAGTCGGCGAAGATCAAAGCATTGAAGATGCCGCTTTTGAAGGGCGGGGTTGTGCCATCTCGGTCGCTTCCGCTTCAATGATGACCGATATCGTACGCGGTAAAAAAGTCACTGAAGTTGATGCCTTGTTCGATACTTTTCACAAAATGTGCATGGGCGAAGAAATTGGTGAAACACCAGCGGAATTTGAAGATGATTTGGATAAATTAATTGTGCTCTCGGGCGTCAAGCAATTCCCGATGCGGGTCAAATGCGCGACGTTGGCTTGGCATACAATGAACGCAGCAGTACATGGCGAAGCCGCCACGTCGACAGAATAAAACAACGATGGAACGAGATTAAGATTATGGATGAAAAAACAATGCCTCCGAATTATAGCCCAGGTGCTGGATTGCATGGTCCAACCGGCTCCCCTGGTTTTGGCGCGCCGATGGGTGGTGGCGACATTGACCCGGAAATTTTAAGTGAAGGCGGCCTGGTTGGAAAAGCGGGCCAGCCTAAAGAAGAAGGCAAAGCGGTGCCTTCCGATGAAGCCATCATTGATGCGCTACGGACCGTTTATGATCCGGAAATTCCGGTCAATATTTATGAGCTTGGCCTGATCTATGAACTCAACGTCGCCCAAAATGGTGATGTTAAAATCGATATGACGCTGACTGCACCGGGTTGTCCGGTGGCCGGCATTTTGCCGCAACAGGTTGCCGACGCTGCATCATCTATCGATGGTACTGGCGAAGTTGAAGTCTATCTCGTGTGGGAGCCGGCTTGGGATATGGATAAAATGTCAGAGGATGCCAAGCTCGCACTCGGTTTCTTTTAGGCTATATAATTCTTAAGCCGTTTGTTTGAGAGGTAGGAATCAAATAATGAACGCCACTGGACCAAAAAGTAATCAAATTACCTTGACCGACGCTGCGATAGAGCGGGCCAAGGCGCTGATCGATAAATCAGAAAAACCTATACTGGGCTTGCGCGTTGGTGTTACGACAATGGGCTGCAACGGTCACAGCTATCTGGTTGAATATGCCGAGCAAAAAAAGCCATTGGAAGACGAAATTCAACAGGACGGTGTGACGATTTTTGTTGATCCACTGGCGATGATGTATCTTTTTGGCTCGACGATGGATTATGTTGAGGATAAATTGCAGTCGAGCTTCGTGTTCGACAATCCCAACGAAACGGGCCGCTGCGGCTGCGGTGAATCCTTTAGCGTTGGCTAATTTTTTAAATTAATAGAGACCTCATGGCCAAAATTACCTTTTTAGATTCGAGCGGCAATTCAACCGAAGTGGATGCACCGCTTGGCAAGTCCGTGATGACTATTGCTCAAGCTAACGATATTGATATTGAAGGCGCTTGCGAAGGTTCGCTGGCCTGCTCGACCTGTCATGTCATTGTCTCCCCCGACTGGTACGACAAGCTTAAGCCGGTCATTGAAGAGGAAGAGGATATGCTCGACCTTGCCCATGGTTTGACCAGAACTTCCAGGCTTTGCTGTCAAATTGAAATGACCGAGGAATTGGACGGGCTGGTCGTCACCTTGCCGGCTGAAACCCATAACCTGATGATATGAGCCTGTTTGAACGCTTGAAGTCAGACAATCAAGCCGATTGGGATTCGTATATTCACCACGACTTTGTCAGCGCCCTGGCGGACGGCTCGCTCAAAGAAGCCAATTTCAAACATTATCTCGGCCAGGATTATCTGTTTCTGATCCATTTTGCCCGCGCCTATGCTTTGGCGGCCTATAAAGCCGACAATTTGGCCGATATTAAACAAGCCGCCGGTGGCTTGGCGGCGATTGTTGATCTCGAAATGGATTTGCACGTAAAATTCTGTGCCGATTGGGAGTTGAGCGAGGCCGCTATGGCAGCCCTGCCGGAAGCGACCGAGACCATGGCCTATACGCGTTATGTGCTGGAGAAGGGCTTGTCTGGCGATTTATTAGACTTACATGTAGCCTTGGCCCCTTGCATCATTGGCTACGCAGAGATCGGTGTCGCGCTTAAAGACAAAGGTGCTGGTAATCCCTATGGTGCCTGGATCGAAATGTATGCGTCGGATGAGTATCAAGATGTTGCGCAAGCCGAGATGGATCAGCTGGATAAATTGCTGGCGGCGCGCGGCGGCGACGGGCGGTTCGAAACGCTGTCGAGGACATTTAATCAAGCAACCCGGCTCGAAATCTCGTTTTGGCAGATGGGTTTGGATATAGAGTGAAATGACAAACAGCCTCGGCATAGATAAAGACCCAAAAGATACCCGCGTTGTGGTGGCGATGTCGGGTGGTGTTGATAGTTCCGTGACGGCGGCGCTGTTGCATGAAGAGGGCTATGACGTCATCGGCATCACCTTGCAGCTGTTTGACTACGGCAATGCCGTGGCGCGCCCTGGTACCTGCTGCGCCGGTCAGGATATCTATGACGCCCGGCGCGTTGCCGATTCTCTGGGATTCCCGCATTACGTTTTGGATTATGAAGACCGCTTTCGTGAAGATGTGATGGGGGACTTTGCCGATACTTATTTGGCGGGTGCTACCCCGATCCCCTGTGTGCGCTGTAATCAGACGGTGAAATTCCGCGATCTCATTCAGCGTGCCAAGGAATTGGAGGCCGAGGTGCTGGCGACCGGGCATTATGTCCAGCGTATTGATGGCGCAAAAAAAGCCGAGCTGCATCGGGGCGCCATGGACCTCAAAGATCAGAGCTATTTCCTCTTCGCTACAACACAGGAACAGCTCGATTATCTCCGCTTTCCTTTAGGTGGTATGAGTAAGGATGAGACCCGCATCGAGGCAGAACGCTTAGGCCTCGCCGTGGCTGACAAGCCGGATAGTCAGGATATCTGTTTTGTGCCGGATGGTGATTATGCTGCGGTGGTCAGGAAAATGCGCCCGGATGCGGTCGAGCCCGGCGACATTGTCGATCAGGAGGGCACCGTCCTTGGACCCCATGACGGCATCATCAATTACACCATCGGCCAGCGCCGGGGCCTCAATATTGGCGGCGGTGATCCGCTTTATGTGCTTAAACTGGAACCCGCAAGCAATCGCGTCGTGGTTGGCCCAAAAGAGGCACTCCTGCAGGAGCACGTAACCATTTCCGGTGTCAATTGGCTGGGCGATGAGCCGTTGGGCGCCGAAGTGCTTGAGGTAACGGTGAAATTGCGCTCAATGACGCCGTTGTTGCCGGCGACAGTATGCGGTGTAGGCGAGGGTGCCGAGGTAACTCTGCATAGCGCTTACGCCGGCATCGCGCCCGGCCAAGCGTGCGTGTTTTACCAGGGCGATCGGATGCTTGGCGGTGGCTGGATTGAGCGTTAAATTATGCTTCCGCGCTTGACTTAACGGGTCGGTAAAAATATACACCCCAAAGAAATTTAGTGTCCTGCCTGCAACGGGCAGGAAAGTCAGATATTGCGGGCGTTTTAAGGCCTTGCAAACAAAGTGTGGCGGAGTAGCTCAGCTGGTTAGAGCAGCGGAATCATAATCCGCGTGTCGGGGGTTCGAGTCCCTCCTCCGCTACCAATATTTTATAGTAATATCAGCTGGTTACATGGTCTTTGAGATTTATGTGGCTTCCCCCGAGACTGCTCTAGGTCGCACATAGGTCGCAGAATAGATAGCGCTAGATCGTAAAGTTTTTGCGTTTTCCTAGAATAGGGAGTCCATTCTATTACTTTGATTTACGATGTATTCCGTTAGTGTTGTCTTTTGGTTGGAGTTTATTGATAAGATACTCTTCGAGCGATGGTGCTTCCCAAGGTTTGTTGACTCGAATTGTTAATATGAATTGAGGGTCTTCTGACCATGTGTGGTGTTTTCGTTGTTCTCCGCGAAGACCATCAGATGAGTTTTTAAAATAGGTTACCAATCGTTTACCTAAACTGCTTCTGAGAGAAGCCTTTCCCACATAAAGTAGAAGTTTGCTGGGGCCAAATATCGCATAAACACCCTGATCTGCGGCATGCTTCCACGGTTTGAGCCAATCTTTTTTTACATCGTATAAAGAGCTGGTTTCGAAATTCTGAATATTATATTTAACTGAATAATCATTGATCAGTTTTCTAACTTTGCGCACAGTTGCTTGATCTGTCATTTACGTTTCCATTCCTTAAGAAGCTTTTTCAAACTAGCGGGCTCTATCACTTCAACTTGGTCGCCCCAGGTGAAGAGGTGCCACACCATCTCAAGTTCGCCGCTTAATATAACAAACCAGATGAGCTAGAGACTCCATTATATCAAATGAAAGTCTGGGCCAAAAACTCTGATGACGGACACACTAAATCCTCGTCGATATCTTTGAACCATAATCATACACTCCATCTTTGCGTTTAAGATAAAGTGTTGCGTCGATCAGTTGAGACCACCGCCAAAAGCGGACATTAGACTTCCGGCAAACCGGTCTTAATAAGGCCTTCGGTGAGAACAGCGATATCGCCAAGATCCGAAAAGTACAAGCCCTCAATAACTTTCTCACAGGATAAAAATTCCGGCCTTATTTCGGCAAGGTGGGAGCGTTCATGCCAACACCTGCAAGAATGTTTCTACTATCACGCCTTGGTTCGCGGGACACAATCTCGGTCAGTACTTAGAAGAATGTTGGACGAATTTAGAAGTCTTCGGCTTCTGAGTAAGCAGCCGTTGACGGTCTTCAGTTGTCATCCCGATAGTTCAACGTCTTGGAAGGCACCTCGCCGTACCGCTTGTGATAGTCACGTGCGAATCGGCCCTGATGAAGAAAACCCCAACGCATGGAAATCTCAGTAACGGTATCATCAAGCGCGCCCTGTAATAGGTCCGCGCGAACATGCTCAAGCCGTTTTTGGCGCAAAAACTTCATCGGTGAAATGCCACGAAAGCGCCGAAAGCCTTCGAGTAATGTGCGCCCACTGACGCCTGAAGCTTCCGCTACGTCACTAAAATTGAGTTGCTTTTTTACGCTGGCACATATGAATTCTTCCGCCCGCTTAACGTAATAAGGCGCGGCAGGTGTCACCGGTTGGCGCAGCTCTTCGGTGTAATTGTGGGGTTGCCCAATAAGTAAAAGGGTCATTAACATCTCTTCAACTTGGGTGATGGCCAGCGGCGAGGACGCTAGGCACGATTGCTGTTTGATCTCTTCAGAGACAGCGTCGATGGCGTGTTGCAAGGTCGCACCGAAGCCTCCCGCCGTAGGCATCTCCACTTGAAATTCAAGAGGACGGTTAGGGGGGTGGCCCAAGAGTCCCGTGAGATGACGTTCCATCGATTCCTGACAAATCTTGACGACCATTTTTTCGCTGGTGTCGTGCCAATCGACGCGCACCGTCTGGCCAGGCGACTGGATTGTGGCAATCCCAGGCATGGACACCACATGCTGTTGATCGCAGGTGACAATTGTGGTCCCTTTCAGCGGCATCCCTATCAGGTAAAATGACCCGAGCGCGCCCGGTTCGATTAGAACATTACCATCATAGCGGATGTGGCAAAGCGACATGTTGCCGAGCTTGGCATAGGTAAAACTTGAATAAAATTGGCGACCCAAATCGGCCATTTCGATGCGGTGCGGACAAAATAAATGACTGACCTGCTCCCGAGCCTCATCCAATTCCTGCGTCTCGAACAGCTGGTAAGGGTAAATCTGTTGGCCCAAACCTGTCTCAGAAACCATTGAATTTGACGGATCTGTCATTCTAATCATTGAGCAATGCCAAATTAAATTCCAAACCAATGCAATAAGAATCAATTATTAACACCGAATAATGTCCGGCAATAGACCGGTCATCGGTAAAAAATCAACTTTTCTAACGCCATGTGCCATCAGCGTCTACCAAACACTCGTCCAGGTCAAGTCGGCTTGAGGCACAGCCAACGGCAGACCGGCAGCAAGCGGCAACAGAAACGACTGCTTTTTGCTATACTCGCAATTTTCGGATAATTTTAGCGGTTTATGGATAGACAGCGAGTGGCTCAACCGCCATCTTCAAGGGTGTGCCCCCCAATTGGGTAGCCGATTTATTTCGATTGGCAGTTGTTTTGCTGTTTCCAGCCCTTTTCCGATCGTTGCCAAGTTTCGTTAGATACTGCTTTCAAACTCAGATATCTCAAATAATTAGGACCTAAAACCGATGACTATTTTACGCCAAGGAATATCCAGCCGAATGAGCCAAGTTGTTGAACACAACGGTGTTATTTATTTGTCTGGCCAGGTTCCGATTGATTGGTCACTACCTATTAAGGAGCAAACTAAGGAAGTTCTCGATAATATTGACCAACAACTTGCCCTCGCAGGCAGCAATAAGTCGCGCATTTTATCAGCGACAATCTGGCTGGATGATGTTCGTGATTTTGATCAAATGAACGAGGTCTGGGAGGCATGGGTCGATCCGGAAAATCCACCGGCCCGGGCGACCTGTGAGGCGCGCCTCGCTGCGCCGGGCGTGCGGGTGGAAATCACCGTGACAGCCGCCAAATAGAAGAATCGGCAGAGATGCCTCCGGTAACATTTGTCGAAGTCAAGCAGGCCTGAAGCTCCGCCAGCTGCAAGAATCTGCAGGAAAGACTGTTTATAGCTATTTTCGGACAATTTTGGCGACTTGTGGATAGACAGTAAGTAGGGCGGTTGTGCCAAGCTATCGACTATCCATCGCTCATATTGACAAACCTAACCGATAGATGAAGGGATCGACCAATGAAATGCGCAATAAGACTTATAGGGAGTATGCTAATTGGACTTGCCTTAGTGCCCGGCGCGGCGCAGGCAGAGACAGTTCTTCGGTTTTCCAACTGGATACCGCCCACTCACCCGTTGACGACCAATGCCTTTTCGGTCTGGGCTAAAAAGATTGAGACCGCAACCAAAGGACGGGTAAAGGTCAATCTAACGCCCCCCCTTGGAAAGCCACCCGCACATTACGATCTCGTAAAATCCGGCGTAGCGGATATCGCCTGGGGCGTGCACGGCTACAACATTGACCGCTTTACGCTGGAATACGGTATGATGCTGCCGTTTTACGCCAAGACGGCTACAGCGTCATCCATCGCCTTTTGGCGGACGAACGAAAAGTTCTTCGCCAAAGCCAAAGAGTATGCCGGCGTCAAGCTGATGGGATTGGATGTCCATGGACCGGCTATGGTTTTCACCACCAAGAAACGGATACGCACTCTCGCTGACATGAAAAACCTTAAAATTCGTATTGGTGGCGGAATTATCTCTGATATCAGCAAAGCCCTGAACGTGACGCCTTTTTTTGCCCCGGCACCAAAGGCCTACGAAGTTTTGTCCAAGGGCGTTGCTGACGGCATTTTCTTCCCGGCTGAATCAGTCGCCAGCTTCAAAATTGATAAAATTATAAAAAATGCTCTGATCATCCCCGGTGGACTCTATCGGAGTAGCAACTATATCATTATGAACCAGGCAAAATGGAACTCGCTCTCCAAGCAAGATCAGGCTGCCATCAATAGCGTTTCCGGCGAGGCTTTGGCCCGGCTTATGGGCAGCGTTTGGGATGCTGCGGACAAGGTCGGACATAAGGCCATGCAAAAAAATGGCATTAACGTCTACGAGGTCAAGGGTCCATTTCTGGCTGAGATGACTAAAAAGCTCGCACATTTGGAAGCGGCCTGGATTGCTCGTGCTAAGAAGCAAGGCGTTGACGGCCGTGCCGCTTTGGCTTTCTACAAAGCCGAGATCGCCAAGCTCGAGTAAGCCGACAAGAGAACAAAAACTCTGAGTAAGCTCCTGTCGGTGCTGGCTCAGAGTTTTTTTATTTCCTTGATGACGTCGGTGGTCTGCACACTGCACCCAGCAACATCAGACCTCGCTTTTATTGACAGATGACGTTCACCATCGCCTGACGGCGTTCAACCCGCACCACACGAATCGCGCGTTCAAATGCAGCTTGCAATTCTCTGGGGTCCTCAACGCGTTCAGCGTAGCCACCGCTAGCTTCGATTACTTTCTCGAAATCGGGTGTCGGATCAAGGCTGACCAACGGCATATCGTTGCTTTTTACCGCCTTGCCGTGTGGATAGACGTTTTGCACGGCCCGCTTGACCGATTCCCACCCGCTATTGTTGATAATGATGGTAAGAAACGGCAAGTCCTGCTTCGCTGAGACGTAATGGCAAGGGGTGGGATTGGCGAACATGTAGGTGCCATCGCCAAGGACAACGACGACGTCCTTATCCGGTGCCGCCAGCTTTATGCCAAGGCCCGCGCCTAGTGACCAGCCGAGACCACCCACCGGCGGACCGACAAAGAGCGATCCCGGATCGGTAAAGTTCATCTGCTCAAGTTGCAAGCCGACTTCGTTGACAACGATGGTGTTCTCGTCAATGACAGCGTCAAGGCAAGTCGCCAGCCAAGCCGGATCAATAGGTGCTTTGTCACGGGCGATACGGCGCGTTTCCTGCCACTCCGTTTGCAATGACTGCCGCATCTCGGCTATTTTCAGTCGGCGAGTAGCAATGCGTTCGTCTCCTTCATCGATGAGGCGCGCTAATGCATCGGCCAACATTGGAATCGCAGCGGCGGATTGTCCGGTGATAGCCAGATCGTCCTCGAAACCCCGGATCGGGTAGGTAATGTATAACGGATCGACACCGACATGGATTACTCTTGCCTCAAGCGGCGCTACAGTATCGCGCCGTATCCACGGAACCTCGCTGTCAATTACCAGGACGACGTCGACGGACTCGAGGTACCTGATGGGCTGGTAGCCAAGGTGCATAGGGTGATCCGAGGGCAAATTAAGGCAGCGCGGACAATGTTGCACTACC
>JABIIH010000200.1 GCA_018649245.1 Rhodospirillaceae bacterium
CGAGCCCAGACCATTGATGCGAACTTCGTAGACCTGCCCGGCTTCGACGCCGACCATCGGGCCTAAGGCGCCAGACATCACAACATCACCCGCCGATAATGGGCGGCCACGATTGACCATCTCTTCGGCGAGCCAACGCACCGCATTGATCGGATGACCCAAACAGGCTGCCCCGGCACCAACCGAAACCGGCTGCCCTTTGCATTCCATCACCATGCCGCACATGCGGCCATCAAAGTCCTCGATTTTGACTTTCTGATTGCCAAGCACGTAGAGCACGGCAGAGGCGTTATCGGCGACCGTATCCTGAATTTTGATATTCCAGTCTTTGATCCGGCTATCAACGATCTCGATACTCGGCGTCGCATAAGCGATGGCGTCAATCACTTCTGAATTCGTTGGCTTTTCAAAGATGATGTCTTTCTCGAGCACATAGCTGATCTCGGCTTCAACCCGCGGCGCCAACAGAGTGCTGGTATCAACTTCCTCGCCATCCGGCACCGACATATCGGCAAACAAGATGCCGAAATCGGGGCGGTCAACGCCGAGCTGTTTTTGCACCAGCTTGGATGTCAGACCAATTTTACGCCCAACCATACGGGCACCACTGGCGAGCCGGCGCTCAGTATTAATCTCTTGGACCGCGTAGGCCGCATCAACATCGCCTTCCGGCAATAAATCGCGTACCGGCTCACAGCCTACGCCTGATTGGTATGCTTCATGCAGCCAGTCGGCCGCTTTTTGAATAGCGTCGTCGCTCATGCATTCCTCCTGATTTATATTTTATAGTGCCGCTAGAGTTTAACGCAGATATTACTGGTCTCCAGGTAGAACTCCAGCGAATATTCGCCGCCTTCGCGTCCAATACCGGATTGTTTAGCTCCGCCGAACGGCGTCCGAAGGTCGCGCAGGAACCAGCAATTAACCCAGGTAATACCAACATCAATTTGCGGCGCCACGCGATGAGCGCGGGTGAGGTTCTCGGTCCAAATCGACGTCGCTAGGCCGTATTCGGTATTATTGGCCAATTCAATCGCTTCTTCTTCCGTATCAAAGGGCCGAATATGACAGCAGGGGCCAAAAATCTCGTCGGTAACCGGTGAAGCGTCATCGGCAAGATCGGTCCAGATGGTCGGTTCAATCCAAGCCCCGCCATTAAGATCTTCACCCATATCCGGCACCCCGCCACCGGTAACCACAGTCGCCCCTTCTTTGACGGCGGCTTCATAATAAGACAGCACCTTGTCCCGATGACCATGACTGACCAAGGGACCCATATCGGTATCTTTGTCAGTGGGTAGGCCGACTTTCATGTTTTCCACGCCCTCTTTCAGGCGGGTAACGAACTCATCAAAGATCGGACGCTCGACCAGGAGCTTTTCGGTGTTGAGGCAGACCTGACCACAATTGGCAAAAGCCGAACGCAAGGTACCTTCAATGGCTTTATCCATATCGCAATCAGCGAAAATAAGACCGGCGTTTTTACCACCGAGCTCAAAGGAGACATCCCGCATACCCACCGCCGCTTCCTTCATGATCGCTTCACCGGTGACGGTTTCGCCGGTAAAGGTGATGGCATCAACATCTGGATGCTGGGTCAGATATTCGCCCGCCGAGTCTGGACCAAAGCCGTTGATGACATTGTAAACACCTTTCGGAATACCGACCTCGTTCATCACTTCACCCAATAGAGTGGCGGTTTGCGGTGTTTCCTCGGATGGCTTAACGACAACAGCATTCCCGCAAGCCATGGCTGGGCCGACCTTCCAGGTCATCAGCAACAGCGGCAAATTCCAGGGGCAGATGACGCCGATCACTCCTTTTGGGCGCTCAGAGGTGTAATTTATGGCACCCGTGCCATCTGGCGTATCCATTTTAAAGAACTCACCATGATGAGATTTCATGGTATCGGCAAAAACCTGAAAGTTTGCCGCCCCCCGCGGAATATCAATATGCGAGGCGAGTGAATTAGGCTTTCCGGTATCAGCAACTTCTGCCGCCAGAAACTCATCAAAGCGTGCATTAATGCCATCCGCCAATTTGCCGATTAAATCGAGGCGCTTGGCCATTGGCATTTTGCCCCATTCGCCCGCCATCGCAGCCTTGGCGGCTTTTACCGCTGCATCGACATCTGATTTATCGGCTTCATGGACGATGGACGCGACACTGCCGTCTATCGGATTGATATTCTCAAAAGTTTTGTTTGAAGAGCTTGGGCGGTATTCACCGCCGACAAAATTGAGCGTTTGCTGGGTTTTATTGTCCACTACCTGGTCCATTTCCTGGTCCTTTCATTGACTGAACAGTCATAAACAAAAATATCGACATTTTTAATTTTATCGATTATCTTATATTATTGTGACATTTGCAACAAAAATGCGCTATATTCAGAAAGTTCTTTAATTGAGTAATAACTTAGGTTTCATGGACGATCTTGCAAATACCGAAATGCCCATCGGGGTTATCGCTTCGGCGACCAGCACTCGCGTGCTCGAAGCTCTAACGCAACTTCGCGAAGACATCATTAGCGGCGTATTGCTGCCCGGTGAAAAATTGCGGGTCCAGCATCTTAAATCAAAATATGGCGTTGGTGCAGCCACCTTACGGGAAGCGCTTTCCTTGTTGGTTTCAGAATCTTTGGTAACGGCAACTTCGCAGCGTGGCTTCAACGTTGCGGCAATCTCGCTGCAGGATCTTAAAGATATTTCCGAAACCCGGATTATGCTTGAGGTGCAGGCAGCCGTTGAATCGGTGAAAAATGGCGATGAAGATTGGGAAGTTCAATTGATCGGCGCCTATCACCGCCTGACCAAAGTTGAAGAACAAACAGATGATATCGCGAGCGATCAAACCGTGCTTTGGGAGCAGCGTAATATTGAATTTCACGAAGCTTTAGTCGCCGCCTGTCCGTCGCGCTGGATCAGGCAGTTCCGCTCGATTTTGCACACGCATTCAGAACGCTACCGCCGCCTGTCTCTGCAGACGGTTGGCGTGAGCCGGAATGTCCACAAAGAACATCAACAGATATTCGATAGCGCCATGGCCCGGGACACCGACCAATTAGCGAAAGTGCTGACGAACCACATCGAAAAAACTTTTGAAGTGGTTTTCAAATTGGTCAAAGACAACCCGGCATTAGCTTAGAAAAAACTAAAAACAATATAATCAGGAGAACATCATGAACGATCAAAGCTCAGGAGTAATTGCCACCGTTGTCGCCTCGCACACGCCGCGTATGGCTTATGAAGACAAGGCTTGGGACTTCACCCTTGGCCTCATCGACGGCCTTAAGGAAATGGGTGCTAACCTGCGCGAGTTGAATCCTGATCTTATTGTCGTCAATACGACCCATTGGATTACCACCTTTGACTGGGTGATCACCTCGCATGATCATCACAAAGGCATTTGCATCGCCGAGGAAGCGCCGCATCTGATCCCGGAACTGCCCTATGAGAGGCCTGGTGATCGAGGCTATGCCGAAGCCTTGAACGACGACCTCAATGGTGCCAAAATTCCGAGCTACGCTACCGATGCCAAGTATTTCCACTGGGATTACGGCACCGCTGTGCCACTGCAATATCTCGACCCTGAAAGTAAAATCCCGGCCGTAATAACACCGACCTGTTATGCCTCTGCCTTGGATGAAAATATCCAAGTCGGCCATCAGATCGATGCCACTGCCAAACGTTTGGGCAAACGGGTAATCGTCGTCGTCAGTAATGCGCTTACGCATTTGGTTGTTCGCGGCCCAGCCACCTGGCCGCTGCCCGAGCATATGGAGATGGATCACAAATTTATTGATATGGTCAAAGCGGCGGATGTTGATGGCGCAACCGAGTATCTGCCGGGCTATGCCCGGGACGCCAAATGTGAAATGGGCGGTCGCGGGCTCGGCGTATTTTTAGGCGCATCGAAAGCTTTGGAGGAAAATGCCGGCAATTTATCCGGGGCGCAATATGGCCCCTATGCGCAAAGCTCGGCCAGCGGCAACGCTAATTTAGCTTTGGTCGCTGCCTAGATTAGCGCGGTGATACCATCGTAGCAGAGCTTCACGCCGGTTAAGAATAACAGCGTAATAATAATGCGGTAAAACAGCACGTCGTCGACTTTGCGGTGGATCAACAGGCCCAGCCAAATGCCGATGGGCACAATCGGCAGCAATACCAGCGAGGTTGAGAGATTGGTCAGATGAAACTGGCCAAGCCACCAATAGGGGCCGATCTTGGCATAGTTTACATAGGTATAAAAAATCGCCAGCGTGCCCATATACATTGTCTTATCGAGGCGCTGCGGGATCATATAAACATTCAAGGGTGGTGCGCCGGAATGGGCGACAAAACTGGTAAATCCGCACATCGCACACCAAAAGCCGCCCTTCACAATCGCCGGCTGGGTCGGCGGTCCGGGCTCTTTTTTACGCACATAGTCAAGAAATCGGGCGAGGGCAAAAACGACAGCAATGACGCCGATGATAAGCTTGATCGTCGCCGCATCGAGATATTTAAAGCCAAGCGTGCCGACAATAACGCCTACTGTCGCCGCCGGGATCATGATCATCAGGTTCTTCTTATGCCAGGTTTTACGGTAGGCCCAAATGGCAAATACATCGGCAACACAAATGATCGGCAATAAAATAGCAGCGGCTTGCGGCACACTCACCGCCAGCGCCATGAAGGGTGTTGCTAAGCCGCCCGTGCCACCGATCCCAGCCTTAGCGATACCGATTGATATCACCGCCGGTATGGCAACGAGATAAAACAGCGGATCAGCGATGAGGGGCAATTGGTCCATAAATATTTTTATACTTCAATTAATTGATTTATTTGCCGGCGAAGTTTAGGGGGCCACCCCTGTGAAAGCCAGAATTATTGTCGGCTCACAAAATCTTGTCGGATAAAACAGCACAAGATACTTGAATTA
>JABIIH010000059.1 GCA_018649245.1 Rhodospirillaceae bacterium
CACCCGGCTCACCGATCAGCACCGGATTGTTTTTGGTCCGGCGTGAGAGCACTTGAATGGTGCGCCGTATTTCCTCATCCCGGCCGATCACCGGGTCGAGTTTGCCTTCGCGGGCATCCGCCGTCAGGTCTTGGGCATACTTCTTTAGCGCATCATAGCCTTCTTCTGCAGTTGCAGATTGGGCTTTCCGGCCTTTCCGCATATCTTCGATCGCCGTATTAAGATTTTGCGGCGTCACGCCATTTTCGGCCAATACTTTATGAGATGGTGTGTCGGGGGTAAGCGCCAGGGCGAGCAGCAAGCGTTCTGCTGTGACGTAACTGTCACCGGCTTTTTCAGCGATTTCTTCGGCCTGGCCTAAAACTTTAGCTAGCTCGGTCGAAATAAAAACCTGGCCGGCGCCGGAGCCCTGAATTTCCGGCACGCGTTTAAGCTCGGCTAAAACATCCTCAAATGCTTTTTTGGCATTGCCGCCGGCAGCTTGGATCAGACCGGCCGCCATACCTTCTTTGTCCTGCAATAGAACTTTTAAGATATGTTCGGGTGATAGTTGCTGGTGCCCGGAACGGGCAGCCAAGCTTTGAGCCGACTGAATAAAGCCCCTGGAGCGCTCGGTATAGTTTTCGAATTCCATGCTCAATTACCTTTCTGGTGACAAGGTATCATGCTCCTAAATCCGCGGCCGCAGTCAACCCCTCAAAGGATGAGTAGTCGTTGTTTTCGTTATCTTATATGGGCCAAATGAGACTAGCCGCAAGGGGTTAAAAAGGATACCAATGTTTAGCCGAAAAACAAAATAACAATGCCAGTGAAAGCAAGATGAATAAAATTGAAAGCATATATCGCTATCCGATAAAAGGCCTGTCCGGTGAAAGCATGACCAGCGTGGTTCTTAAGGCGGGCGAAGTTATTCCTGGTGATCGCGAATATGCTTTTGCCCGGGCCGGTGTGCAGTTTGATTCCGATAAGCCGGAATATCTGCAGAAGACGAATTTCTTGGCGCTGGTAAGAGATGAAAAACTGGCTGAGTTCGATACCCGGTTCGACCCGGAATCTAAGTCGCTGTCGATTTTTCAAGATCGAATATTGGCCCTGGAGGCAGATTTAGTCGATCCTGCAGATTGCCTCAAGGCAGCGGAATTTTTCAGGGACTACTTGGCGATTTTGCCTGATAATTGCCCATCTCTTGTCAGGGCAACAGGCGGTACGACAGGGCATTCATTTTCCGATGTACCGAACAAAGCAATATCATTGATCAATCTTAAATCGGTGAGTGAATTTGGCGAGAAGATTAGTGCCGCAGTTGATCCAATCAGGTTCCGCGGCAATATCAATTTCGAGGGCGACGAAGGGTGGCAGGAATTTGATTGGCTTGATCGGGAATTGAGCATTGGCGAAGTTATTTTACGCGCTTTTAAGCGCACTCAACGCTGTGCGGCGACAATGGTTAACCCCGATACGGCTGAGCGTGATATCAATGTGCCGAAAAAGCTACACGAAAATTACGCCCATATGGATATGGGTATCTACACCGAAGTCATTGCGGGTGGCGAAATTAAATGCGGCGATGAAATTGAGCTGATTTAGCCGGACTCAAGCAGAGATTGGATCTTGCGGTTCCTGAGGTTTCTGCGGTTCTTCACCTTCTTGCGGTGCTTCAGGTTCCTGAGGTTCCGGGACATCTTCAATTGAATTTCCGGGATTTTCAACCGGCTCGGTGGCTGCCACTTCAACCGATTCAGCAATATCCGGCTTGGTTTCAGTATTTTCAGCCTCAGCATTTTGCCGCTGATTATTGTTATTGTCTCTCGCATTATCCCGGCCATTGCCCCGGTTGCGGCCCCGGCGATTTCGACCACGATCTTTTTGATTGGCATCGTCGTCTTTAGTGCCGTCTTTAGCGCCATCTTTCTGATTTTCAGAATTGGCATGTAAAATACGGTAAAAATGCTCGGCGTGCTGAAAGTAATTCTCCGATGCAACCCGGTCATCGGCGGACAGTGCATCGCGCGCTAAGGCGAGATATTTTTCGTGAACCTGACTGGCGTTGCCACGAATTCGGCCTTCAGGACCGCCACTATCGAAATTACTATTTCTGTTGCTTTGTCTCTTACCGTTACCACGCCCGCGTGAGCGCCGGGAATTGGAAGCTTGTTTCATGGTGTCATAACTTCACTGCTTTTTCGCTGAATATGCCCCCACCCAAATGAACTACTTCGATTTTATACCCATTAATCTATTGATGTTGTGATCAGGGGTGACGCTATCAGTTCTTTTCCACGTTTGGGGATCTGTGGTGGCCGCTAAACTCAAACCATCTAAATGGCGTTTACGGCACAACCGTTCCATTTAACCTAATGATCTCTGCGAGGTTTTCAAACTATAAATGCACAATTTTTCTATGTTTTTTGGACTGTTGCTAAGATGCAACGCTCTACATTTGCGATATCTTTATGAACATTTTTTACCATTAAGTTGTTTTTTTCGAATATTCCTTTGATATCAGTCACTTGTCCCATACCACATTCGACTGCCAGGAGCCCGTTTGGCGGTAAATGGGCCCTACACTGGGCCGCAATCAAGCGATAGGCGCTTAATCCATCAGCACCACCCGATAGCGCTAGATGGGGTTCAAATTTTTTTACATCCGGTTCAAGTGCCGCAATTTCTGATTCGACGATATAAGGTGGATTACTGATAATGATATCAAATTCACCATCTAATCCGGTCATCCAATCGTTGGTTTTGATTTTTGCTCTGGAAGTCAGGCCAAGCTGTTCTGCATTCTCTCGCGCGATTTCGCAAGTTTCGGGATTGATATCGACGCCAAGGCCGGTGGCATTCGGCAGCTCCGACAGTAGCGCCATTAACAGGCATCCGCTACCAGTGCCGAGATCCAATATTCTGGGGCTGGCAGATTTGTCAGGAAGTTCAGCCAATACAGCTTCAATTAGGGTTTCGCTGTCGGGCCTCGGTATTAAAGTTTCTTCGGAGACCTTAAAATTGAGACTCCAAAACTCTTTATGGCCGGTGATATAGGCGATCGGTTCGCCGGTTTTCCGGCGCTCTGCCAAATTGTTTAGTTTGGCCGCTGTGTCGGCCGCTATTTCAGCTTCCGGGTAACCGATAATGCGGGATTGCTCAAGGCCGGCGGCAAAGCTCATTAACATACGCGCTTCCAGCCGGGGTTCTTCGATACCGGCAGCCGCCAATTCGTCGCTCAATTGTTGATAAATTGCGCCAATAGTTGAAGCAGGGGTCACGTTATTTCGGCGAGACGGGCCGCCTGGTCTTCCGTTGCCAGCGCATCGAACACTTCGTCGAGGTCGCCCTCCATCGCCCGGTCCAATTTATAGAGCGTTAAATTGATGCGGTGATCCGTGATCCGGCCTTGCGGATAATTATAGGTGCGGATGCGTTCCGAGCGGTCACCCGAGCCGACTTGATTTTTGCGGTCAGCCGCCCGGGCGGCGTCTTTTTCGGCGCGTTCAGTCTCATACAATTTTGAGCGCAGCATTTTCATCGCCTGGGCGCGGTTTTTATGTTGCGATTTGCCATCCTGGCATTGCACCACAATATTGGTCGGCAAATGAGTGATCCGGATGGCGCTATCGGTTTTGTTGACGTGTTGGCCACCGGCGCCTTGAGCGCGGTAAGTGTCGATACGTAGGTCTTTCTGATCAATTTGAACGTCGACTTCTTCGGCCTCGGGCAGCACCGCGACCGTCGCCGCTGAGGTATGAACGCGGCCTTGTGATTCGGTTTCAGGCACGCGTTGGACCCGGTGAACACCGGATTCGAATTTAAGCTTTGCAAATACCCCTTTGCCGGTGATGTTAGCGGAGGCCTCTTTAAAGCCGCCGATCCCGGTTTCATTGATGTCAATCGGCTCAAATTTCCATTTGTGTTGCTCGGCATAGCGTTGATACATGCGGAATAAATCAGCGGCAAACAGGGCAGCTTCGTCCCCACCGGTACCGGCACGGACTTCGAGAATGGCATTTTTCTCATCCGCCGCGTCTTTAGGCAAAAGCAGCAGCTGAATTTCCCGCTCTTTTTCCGGAATTTTATTCTTGAGCTCGTTGAACTCCTCTTCCGCCATGCTGCGCATTTCGCCGTCGGTATCAGGATCGGCAACTAATTCAGCCAAATCGTGAATTTCAGCTTCCATGGCACGGAATTCTTCCACCGCCTTAACTACATCCGTCAGTTCAGCGAATTCCTTGGCAATACGTTGCAGCTCCTGGCTGTCAATATCAGTTTGAGTGGCCATGGTGTCGCGCAATTCATCATGCCGCGCGACCACGCGAGTGAGTTTTTCCGCAATGCTCATGGGTTAAGTGTCTCGTGAATTTTTTGGTAAATCATTGAGCCGATCCAGCAATAGCCGGGTCGCCTTTTCGGCATCGCCACCGGCCTCATCCAAAGCGGCGCGGCGCAGGCTCTCGATATCATCTGGAGAGCCGGTTTGAACAGGATCACCCGCCTCAGCCGATTGAGAGCTGTCAAAATTAGCCGCTTCGTCACCGATAATCTGCCAAGCTGTTTCAGCTTCCTGGGCGCGTGAGGCACGGCCTTCCCGGGTTACCCGCTCCAAATCATCGAGGGTATAGAGAAATACGTCTTCGAGAGCCTCCACCGCCGGATCAACATCTCCCGGTACGCCGGTATCAATAACGAATATTGGTTTGCGCCGCCGCGCTTTGGTGGCTGCTTTTAAACTTTCAGCATCAAGCACAAAGCGTCTGGTGTTCATTGAAGTGAGGACAATATCGGCTTGGGTCAGCAGCTGTGCCAAATCTTCGAAGGCACCAATATGGCAATTAAGATGCTGGCCGAGGGTATCAGCGCGTTGGTCCGAGGGATGAGTGACAATTAAATTTCCCAGCCCAGCCGAACGCATGCTGGAGGCCAGCATTTCACCCATTTCACCAGCCCCGATCAGCAGACCGGTCGAGCGCGCCAAATCACCATGAAGGTCGCGGGCAACTTGGACGGCGGCGGCGGCAATCGACACGGGCCGTTGATCGATTTCAGTTTCTATGCTGACGCGTTCGGCAGCCTGGTGCGCTGCGGCGATAAGATTATCCAAAAAGGCGCTGGCCATATTATTGCTGCGGGCATGCCGATGAGCAGAGCGTAATTGGCCCAGCAATTGAGTATCGCCGATGACCAGGCTATCCAGCGCTGCGGCAACAGCAAACAGATGTTTAATCGCTTCAGGGCCATTGAGCGTATAAGTCTGGCCTTCAATTTCGCTGCGGCTTTCCCCGGCATGGGCGGATAGCAGTTTAACCACTTCGGCGGCTGTGGCAGCCGGCGAATGAGCAGGTGCGGCGATAATAATCTCAGTGATGTCGGTGGTCGAAAATATAATCGCTTCACTAAAGCCGGCTTCACGCAGGCGGTTATAAAAAGAAGGCAAGGCGTTTTCAGAAATAAACAAGCGGTCGCGCAGCAGCATGGTCGACGACCGGTGATTGGCGCCGACGATGACAAGTGACCCTGCTAACTGATCCGGTTTGATTTTCTGATCGATCATTACATTTCTATTCGTTGCCTTATTTATAAGGGGCCAGGTGATCTTCCAAGGTTTCCAATGATACTTCTTTTTGCTCGCCGGAATCCATATCTCTCAGCGTGCCGACATTCCGCGTTAATTCATCTTCGCCTAACAGGATGGCTGCCGCGGCATTCAATAAATTGGCCCGCTTCATGCGCTTTTTGAGATTACCGGAATAGCCGAGATCAACCCGGTAGCCTTTCTTTCGCAGCATTTCAGTGACCACCATGGCTTCGCTTTCGGCCTCACCGCCCACCGGAATGACGACAATGGGCCGCTTGGCTTCAGTACCTTCATCCAGCAATAGTGATAAGCGTTCGACACCTGCCGCCCAGCCAATCCCTGGTGTTTCTGGCCCGCCCATCTGCGCGACC
>JABIIH010000058.1 GCA_018649245.1 Rhodospirillaceae bacterium
CGCGCACATCTCAGCCGTTGATTCTCTCGGCGATGTGCCCTGGGCGGATTATAAATCGGCCAAAAACTGGTATGCGCGGATTAAATCCCGGCCAAGCTTCCAAGGCATTCTCGCCGATTCAATCCCCGGCCTGCCGGCGCCTAAGCACTACGCCGATCCAGATTTTTAGAATTTACCTATTCTTCGCACCATCCATGTTTTGAATCTTTTCGCGGGCGAAACGGGCGGTTTCACTATCAGGCGCTAGGTTGATAATTTTTAACCAATCTGAGCGCGCGCCACTAATATCATTGAGCAATCGGCGCAGCATGCCGCGCTCCAAAAGACCTTCGAGATGATCCTCATTCTTGGCCAGGGCATGACCGATATCGACTGCTGCACTATCGCGTTGATTGAGCTGGCGTTTGGCACTGGCGCGAAATACCAGGGCATCGACATAGCCGGGTTCCTCTTCCAGAACTATATCCAAATCTTTTAAGGCACTCTTATAGTTTTTTTGCGCCGCCGCTATTTGCGCCCGATCAATATAGAAATTCAAATTCTTAGGATCGAGTTTGATTGCTGCGGTCAGGATTTCCATCGCATGGCTTGGATTATCCGCCATCAGCCAGGCTTGGCCGGCCTGACCAAAGAGTGACGCTCTAAAGGCTTTGGGCGCCCGAATTTCCTGCGCTAATGTTTCCAGCCGTGTTGCCGCCTCTTTGTATTGCTTCAGTTCAAGCAATGAAACTGCCAGACAATGCTTGGCCGCATCACCGCCGCCCAAGCCGATCCAGGCAATGGCGGCATCAAAGCCTTTTTGTGGCTTCGATTTTGCCAATTCCATACAGCGGGCATATTCTTTTTTGGCGTCAATCTCCTGTGCCGCAACTGGAAATGACGAACCAAGTATAAATAGCAAAAGCAAAAAGACTGTTCTGTTCATATTACCGTCTTATCGTTAGACTCTAGAAAACGTGATCGCGGTAATATTAATGGTAAACAGTAAAAAAAGTCTTTTTTGTTTTGGCCCCGGATTTTCGGTCAAAGTCCTGGCGCGCCAGCTGATAAATGAAAATTGGTCCATCTGTGGGACATTTCGCGAAGCGGCCGATGCTGAAGAATTGACCGCATTGGGAATTGAGCCGATCCCTTATGAAGCAGCGGAGGCAGCTTTGGCAGGTGCGGCGGCCATACTTTCTTCCGTGCCGCCAAGCGTCGAGGGTGATCCGGTATTGGCGCGCTATGGCGATCAGCTCAAAGAAATTTCTAATAAAACCTGGCTTGGATATCTCTCAACCACTGGAGTTTACGGTGATACCGGGGGAGCTTTGGTTGACGAGTCTGCGCCTCTAAATCCCTCCAACGACCGCAGCCAATGGCGCGCCACTGCCGAGCGAGGCTGGCTTGAAATATCCGCCCATATTTTCAGACTTGCCGGTATTTACGGTCAAGGCCGCTCCTCGATGGATCGATTGCGTTCAGGTTTGGCACGCCGGATTGATTATCCCGGTCATTTATTTTCCCGCATTCATACCGAGGATATTGCCCAAACGCTGATGGCTTCATTAGCTCAGCCCAATCCCGGCCAGATATATAATCTCTGTGACGACGAAGCCGCCGAGCAGCAGCAGGTCGAAGCATTTGCAGCGGGACTGCTTGGTATCGAGCCCCCACCCTTGGTTCCGTTCGATGAAGCACTTAAGGAAATGTCGCCGATCGCCAAAACTTTTTGGCAAGATAATCGCCGGGTCGACAATGCGAGAATTAAAAACGAATTGGGGATTAATTTGGTCTATCCAACCTACCGGGAAGGCCTAACCGCCATCTATCAAAGCAGCGACGGTGCGGGTTAGCCGCGCTAAATCTTTGTCTTCGCTCAAGCGGTGATCACCGTTTTTAATCAAATTGATTTCGACATCCTCTGATCTTAGTTTTTCCTGGATGGAGAGCGCAGTTTGCCACGGCACCGAAACGTCCCTCACGCCATGCAGCAACCGTACTGGGCAATCCAAGGGAATTTCGGTCCGCAGCATCAAATGCTCTTTTCCGTCATCAAACAGAGCCTGGGTAAAGGTATAATCATCTTCGTATTCGCTGGGCACGACGATAAAACCTTTTTCCTTCATCTCCGCCATTTGCTCCGGGCCCAACTCATTTGGCAATAAATCTTCAGTGAAATCTGGCGCGGCGGCAATGCCAACCAGCCCGGCAACCCGGTCTGGCCGCGCGATTGCCGTCAGCAACATCATCCAGCCGCCCATGGAGGAGCCGACAATAATCTGTGGCCCTTCGGTAAGCTCATCAAAAGCCGCCCGCGCATCCGCCGCCCAAAGCCCAATAGTGCCATCAGCAAATTCACCCGAAGACTGGCCATGCCCTTGATAATCAAAGCGCAGAAAAGCCTGTCCTCGATCACGGGCAAGTTTTTCCAGCGCCAAGGCCTTACTGCCAGTCATATCCGACATAAATCCAGTCATGAAGACGATACCAGGTGAAGCACCGGCGAGAGCGTGGTAAGCAATGGAAGCACCGGAGCTAAGTGATAATATCTGAGGCGTGGGCTCGTCAGAGATGGTATCGTTTGACATTAATTAACCGTTCGTGAGAAATGAGGCGACATAAGCAATATGATGAGTAACGTTTTACGGGCATTTTAGGTTTTAAATTTGGACACCGACCATAGCATCGAAAATTCGGCAAATAAAACACCTGGGGACACCCCTGCTGACCTAGCTGACTTAGCAGACGCTGAGCTGCGACCGCCAACGGTTATGCAGGTGCTGCCCGAATTGATAACCGGTGGAGTGGAACGCGGCACTATTGACGTTGCCAATGCGATTGTCGAAGGCGGTGGACGTTCGATTGTCGTTTCCGCCGGCGGTCCGATGACCCATGAATTGCAGCGCATGGGCGTCGAGCATTTTGAAATGCCGGTGGCCAGTAAAAATCCCTTTGTCATGCGGCAAAATATTCAGCGCCTCGTGGTTCTGGCGATGCGGGAGCAAGTCGATATTATTCATGCCCGCTCCCGGGCCCCGGCCTGGAGTGCCTATTATGCGGCGCGACGGACAAAAAAACATTTTATCACGACCTTTCACGGCACCTACAATCATGGCAATTGGTTTAAGCGGCGCTATAACTCCGTGATGACCAGGGGTGAGCGTGTGATCGCGATATCAGGTTTCATCGCCGGCCATATCCGCAAAATTTATGGTGTGCCCTCTTCCAACATTCGGGTAATCCCGCGTGGCATTGATCTCAACAAATTCGATGCGACCAAAGTTAGCCAGGAACGCCGGATCAAACTCGCCAATGAATGGCGCTTACCGGATGATATGTCGATCATCATGTTGCCCGGCCGCCTGACACGCTGGAAGGGTCAAACAATCTTCATCGAAGCAATTAAGAAGCTTGAGCGCTCGGATATCCAATGCCTGATGGTCGGCTCTGCTCAAGGTCGCGAAGATTACCGCCAGGAGTTGGAATTGGAAATTGCCCGCCATGGCATGGAAAGTATTATTCATGTGGTTGATCATTGTGATGATATGCCGGCAGCGTTGATGCTCACTGATGTCGTGGTCTCGGCGTCGACCGAACCGGAAGCCTTTGGCCGCGTCGTCGTCGAAGGGCAGGCCCTCGGCCGGCCAGTGATCGGCACCAATCACGGCGGCTCAAAGGAAACCATCATCGATGGCGAAACCGGCTGGCTGGCGGAACCCAATGACCCGGCATCGCTGGCCGAGGCAATTGGTAAAATTCTCGATCTCAGCGAAAGGCAACGCGTTAAAGTGTCAGAGAATGCAGTCAGCCATATTCACGAAAACTACTCTAAGGAAATAATGTGTGCCAGAACACTCGATGTTTATAACGAGTTGATCGCTGGTAACGCCAATTCTTCGTGATCGATATGACCAAAAAAATACTCGTTATTAAATTGGGAGCGCTTGGAGATTTTGTCCAGGCGGCAGGTCCCTTTGCCGCCATTCGCCAGCATCATCAAGACGCTGAAATAACTCTCCTGACCGCCTCGGCTTTTGCCGAATTTGCCGGTACTTCACCTTGGTTTGACAAGATAGAAATAGATAACCGGCCGAGCGCATTGCAATTTGGCGGCTGGCTGGCGCTCAGAAGCTGGCTGCGGGCGCAAAATTTTCCCCGCGTCTATGATCTGCAAACTTCGGACCGTAGCGGATTTTATTACCAACTTTTCTGGCCCAGCAGTAAGCCGGATTGGTCCGGCATTGCGCCCGGTTGCTCGCATCCGCATAGCAATGCCCGACGTGATTTCATGCATACCATTGAACGCCAGCAAGAGCAGCTTTCGATGGCCGGGATCGCCGGCGTTGAAACCGGTGACTTCTCCTGGGTTACTGCTGATATTGGGCGCTTTGGCTTGACGGAAAACTTTGCCTTGATCCTGGCTGGGGGTGCTGCGCATCGGCCAGGCAAGCGTTGGGCCGGGGAAAAATATCAAGCAGTAGCTAAACATCTGGCCGCTCATCAAATTCAGCCGATATTCCTTGGTGGAGAGGAAGAAAGGTCTTTATTAACGGGGCTCTCGGCAGAAGTGCCTGGAAGCATGTCGCTCGCTGGCGAAACCACGATTAGCGAATTATTTGCGCTGGCCCGGGAGGCCAAACTGGCCATCGGCAATGACACTGGACCAATGCATGTTGCGGCTGCCACGGGTTGCAAGACAATCGTGCTTTATTCAGCCGCGTCTGATCCGGCGCTTTGCGCCCAACGGGGAGCGGATGTGACCATCCACCGGGTTGAGTATTTGAAAGATTTGGCCGTTGAGACTGTAACCAGTGATTTGGCCTTGGCGGCAACTTGACAAAAGAATGAAGATCAACGATATAGGCGCCCATGGAACTCAAACTGAAAATGATGCAGATACAAACAACCACGACCACTATCACCACGACCCCAACTATCTTTGGGGGGCCGTGACGTTTAGCGCGTGTTATCTGCGAAATGTCCTTTCCCTCCCAGCTAATGCTTGGAGGGTTTTTTAATTTTATATGAGGCAGTTATCTGCTAAGTGAAGACCGGAATTTAGGAAATACAAAATGATTAAACTGTCCCTACCCGATGAAAGCGTCCGTGAGTATGAAGCGCCGGTGACCGGTGCCGATGTTGCGGCCGATATCGGCCCCGGTCTCGCCAAGGCAGCCCTGGCGGTGCGCATCAATGGCGAGATGATGGATTTATCTCGCGCCATTGAAGCCGATTGCGATATCTCCATCGTTACCGCCAAAGATGAAGACGCGCTTGATTTGCTGCGCCACGATGCCGCCCATGTCATGGCGCAGGCCGTTCAGGAATTATTTCCAGGCACGCAAGTCACCATCGGCCCGTCGATTGAAAACGGCTATTACTACGATTTTGCCCGGGAAGAGCCTTTCTCGACCGATGATTTTGAAACCATTGAAAAGAAAATGGCGGAAATCGTTGACCGCGACCTCGAATTTATCCGTGAAGTCTGGGACCGCGACGAGGCCATCAAATTCTTTAAAGAAAAAGGTGAAGCCTATAAAGCAGAGCTGATCGAAGCGATCCCGGTCGGCGATGACGTTTCAATTTATCGCCAAGGTGATTGGGTTGATCTCTGCCGGGGACCGCATCTGCCCTCAACCGGCAAGCTCGGCAAGCATTTCAAATTGATGAACCTCGCCGGTGCCTATTGGCGGGGTAATTCCGATAATGAAATGCTGCAGCGCATTTACGGCACGGCCTGGGCAGATAAGAAACAACTCAAAGCCTATCTCCACATGCTGGAGGAAGCGGAAAAACGCGATCACCGCCGCCTCGGCCGGGAAATGGAATTGTTTCATATCCAGGAAGAAGCCATCGGCTCGGCCTTTTGGCATCCGAAGGGCTGGCAGCTTTACCGTACAGTGCAGGATTACGTCCGTAACCGCCTCGATAATGCCGGCTATGTTGAGGTCAACACGCCGCAATTGGTGAACCGATCATTGTGGGAGGATTCCGGCCATTGGGAAAAATTCCGGGACGCCATGTTTATCTCAGAGGCGGAGGACAAAATTCTCGCCATCAAGCCGATGAATTGCCCCTGCCATGTACAAATTTTCCGCCACGGCACCAAAAGCTACCGCGATTTGCCGCTGCGCATGGCGGAGTTTGGCTCCTGTCACCGCAATGAACCTTCAGGTGCACTGCATGGATTGATGCGGGTACGCGCCTTTACTCAAGATGATGCCCATATTTTCTGCACCGAAGATCAGATCACCGAGGAAACCAAAATTTTCTGTGATCTGTTGATGAGCGTCTATAAGGATTTCGGCTTTGAAGAAGTGGTTATTAAATTTTCAGACCGCCCGGAAGTCCGTGCTGGTGATGATGCAACTTGGGATAAAGCTGAAAACGCGCTGATCGAAGCCGTACAAGCCGCCGGCTATGAATATGATCTCAATCCAGGCGAAGGCGCATTCTATGGACCCAAACTTGAGTTTGTGTTGCGCGATGCCATTGGCCGGGACTGGCAATGCGGCACCTTGCAGGTTGATTTCGTGCTGCCGGAGCGCTTGGATGCAGCCTATGTCGGTGAAGACGGTGAGAAACACCGCCCGGTCATGCTGCATCGGGCTATCCTCGGCTCGTTCGAGCGCTTCCTCGGCATCTTGATTGAGAACTACGCTGGACGCTTCCCGTTCTGGCTGGCGCCGCTTCAAGTGGTGGTGGCGACCATCACCGATGAAGCCAAGCCTTATGCCGAAAAAGTACTGAAAGCATTAAATGATGCCGGTTTACACGCTGAGGCCGATCTTCGGAACGAAAAAATTAATTATAAGGTGCGCGAGCATTCGGTGCAAAAAGTCCCGGTAATCCTGGTAGTTGGGGGCCGTGAGGCGGAAGAAAACACGGTCGCCATGCGCCGGCTCGGCGGAAAAGATCAAGAAATTCTTGCGCTTGAAACAGCAATTGATACACTGCGCCAGGAAGCCGCTATGCCGGGCAGTTGAAAACTGATCAACAATGCCAATATTAACGGCAACATAGTTTAAGGAGAAAGACCATCGAATTCCAAAGGGTGACGCATTGACGAAATATGCAATTTACAGTCCCCCGGAAGGAGAGGGCTTGTAAAAGGAGCAAACTAGGATCGCAAGACCACCCTTTAACGCCACCCCATCCAAAGAGGGTCCGGCAGTAAATGAAGACATCGAGTCAGATGAAGTACGGCTGGTAGATGCCGACGGAGAAATGGCCGGTGTTGTTTCCAAGGAAGAAGCTATAGAACGCGCTTTTGAAGCCGGCCTGGATTTGGTAGCCGTGTCGCCAAATGCCGTCCCGCCCGTCTGCAAAATTCTGGATTACGGCAAGTACAAATACGAAGCCCAGAAGAAAAAGAATGAAGCCAAGAAAAAGCAGAACGTCATCGTGGTCAAAGAGATCAAGATGCGGCCGGGTATCGAGGAGCACGATTATCAGGTTAAGCTACGCGCCATGAACCGGTTCATCGGCGAAGGCGACAAGGTCAAAGTCACGCTACGTTTCCGGGGCCGCGAAATGGCCCATGTTGAACTTGGCGGTAAAGTGCTTGATCGGGTTCAGGGCGATATGGAGGAAAATGCCAAGGTCGAGCAATTCCCGAAAATGGAAGGCCGCCAGATGACGATGGTGATTGCCCCCAGATAAGTAGCAAAACAATTTTTATAGAAGCCGGCTTTTTAGCCGGCTTTTTTTATCGGTGAAGGTATCGGATTGGTTAAAATAGCAAGCGCGGCAGGCGGTCCATCCGGCCAAATCCGTTAAGGCCAATTATTGCAGTCATCTAATCCTCTATTTAGCATCTGAAATCCAGCGAAGATACAAAACTTTTTTAACCTGTAAAGAGGGCCCAATAAATAGCCGGAAACACTTGCATTAACCCCATTAGATCGTTATAAACCGCGCTTCATTGAGCGGTCTGGTGGAGCATAGGACTCCAGGCATACCTAGCCGCTTTAAAAGCAAACACCTGATCCGTTTAAAATCAGGGCCTTACGAAGGAAAAGAAAATGCCAAAAATGAAGACAAAGTCGAGCGCCAAGAAGCGTTTTCGCACCACTGCCACCGGCAAAGTCCGAGGCAATCCAGCTGGTAAACAACATTTTCTCCGCCGCCGTCCGCAAAAGATGAAGCGGAAAACACGTGGCACCATGATCATGGCCGATTCCGATGCCAGAAAGATCAAATCGTTTATGCCATATAATCGGGGGAAATAGAGATGTCTCGAGCTCAAGGTAAAGTCGCCAGCCGTGCGCGGCGCAAAAAAGTCGTCGCCCAGGCCAAAGGTTATCGCGGCCGCAACAAGAACAATTTCCGGATTTCCAAGCAACGGGTCGAAAAAGGGCTGCAATATGCCTATCGTGACCGCCGCGCCAAGAAACGGAGCTTCCGTGCCCTGTGGATCCAGCGCATCAACGCTGGCGCCCGGCTGCATGGTTTAAATTATTCACAACTCATGAACGGTCTCAAACAAGCCGGTATCGAGCTGGACCGCAAAGTGCTGTCCGATATCGCTATTCATGAACCGGATTCGTTTAGAAGCTTAGTTGAACAGGCTCAGGCCGCCCTCGACAAAGCTGCTTAAACACTTAATGAACGCAGATTTAAACAGGGGGCGGCCCAAAAGGCGGCCCCCTTTTGCTGCCAAATAGACTACACTAGTTTTTTATTCAGGTTGATTGATCGATGGATAATGTAGACGCTTTAAAATCAGAACTCGCTGCTTTGGTCGAAGACGCTGCCGATGTGCAGGCGCTGGAACAAGTGCGGGTATCGGCGCTGGGTAAAAAAGGTCAGATCACGGCACTGATGAAAGGCCTCGGCCAAATGGAGCCGGACGAGCGAAAAGCCGCCGGTCAGCAGCTCAATGTTCTCAAGCAGGAAATCGCTGAGCTAATCGATGCCCGGAAGTTCGAGCTGGAAAATGCCGGCCTGGATACGCGTCTGGCAGAAGAGAAAATTGACATCACTTTGCCGACGCGGCCCGAGAGCACGGGCACCATTCACCCGATCAGCCAAACCATCGACGAGCTCATCTCGATTTTCGGCGAAATGGGGTTTGTTGTCGCCGAAGGACCGAACATTGAGGAAGACTGGTATAATTTTACAGCACTTAATATTCCGATCGACCATCCGGCCCGCCAGGAACACGACACATTTTATGTTAATGCCGAAAAAGAAGGCGAGCGCATGGTGCTCCGGACCCACACCTCGCCGGTGCAAATCCGCACCATGCAGAACCAGGAGCCGCCGATCCGCATTATTGTGCCGGGCCGCACCTATCGCTGCGACCACGATGCCACCCATTCACCGATGTTCCATCAGATCGAAGGCCTGGTGATTGATGAGAAAACTCATATGGGTCACCTCAAGGGCTGCCTGATCGAAATGTGCCGCGCCTTTTTTGGCGTCGATGAACTGCCGGTGCGCTTCCGCCCCTCTTATTTCCCGTTCACCGAACCCTCTGCCGAAGTTGATATCGGCTGCTCGTTTGAAGGCGGCACCCTCAAAATCGGTAATTTTGATGATTGGCTGGAGATTCTCGGCTCCGGCATGGTTAACCCGAACGTACTAGAGAATTGCGGTATCGACTCGACCAAATACCAGGGCTTTGCCTTCGGTATGGGCATTGAGCGCATGGCCATGCTGAAATACGGCATTCCGGATCTCCGAACTTTCTATGATACGGATATGCGCTGGCTCAAGCATTATGGCTTCCAGCCTTTGGATGTCCCCTCGCTCGTCGGGAGGGCCGGACTATGAAGTTTACCTTGAACTGGCTCAAAGAATATCTCGACACTGATAAAGACCTCGACGAGATTCTGCACTGGCTGACCATGGTTGGGCTTGAAGTCGAAAGCGTCGAAGACCGGGCCAAGCTCTTAAAAGAATTTGTCGTTGGCCATGTGCTGGAAGCCAAACAGCACCCGGATGCTGACCGCCTGCAGGTGTTGCAAGTCGATAACGGCATTGAGACCCTCGAAGTCGTTTGTGGCGCACCCAATGCCCGCACCGGTCTCAAAGGCGTCTTTGCCGGTAACGGCTCCTATATCCCAGGCATCGATGTCACGCTCAAGACCACTAAAATCCGTGGTGTAACCTCCAACGGTATGATGTTGTCGGAACGTGAAATTGGTCTCTCCGATGATCACGAAGGCATCATCGAAGTGGCCGAAGACGCCGAAGTTGGTTCCGCCGCCGCTGAAGCTTTGGGTATGACCGATCCGGTAATCGATATTGCCATCACACCAAACCGGGGGGATTGCCTCGGTATTTTTGGCGTCGCCCGCGATCTCGCCGCCGCCGGTGTTGGTTCTTTGAAGCCATTGGATGTGCCGACGATCAAAGGCAGCTTTACAAGTCCGATCAGCGTCAGCCTCGATTTTGATGACGATCACAAGACCGCCTGCCCGATGTTTGCCGGGCGTTATATTAAGGGCGTCAAAAATGGTGAGAGCCCTAAGTGGCTGAAAGATAAACTCCTGGCGATTGGTCTTAGGCCGATCTCGGCGTTGGTTGATATCACTAACTACATGACAATTGCTCATTGCCGGCCCCTGCACGTCTTTGATGCCGATAAGATTAAAGGCAACATCAATGTGCGGATGGCGAAAGAAGGCGAAAAAATGCTCGCTCTCGACGGCAAGGAATATGAAATGGATGGCGAAATGACCGTCATTGCCGATGACCAGGACGCCGAAGCCCTGGCGGGCGTGATGGGCGGCGAACGCACAGGTGTATCCGAGGCCACCGTAAATGTCATGCTGGAAACCGCTTATTTTGATCCGGGCCGCACCGCCATGACCGGCCGTAAATTAAATCTGCAGTCGGATGCCCGCTTCCGCTTTGAGCGCGGCGTCGACCCGGCTTTCCTGGAAGACGCCACGGAAATCGCCACGCAGTTGATATTGGATCTCTGTGGTGGTGAAGCCAGTGAATTGATTGTCGCCGGTAGCGAGCCTGAATGGAAACGCTCCTATTTCCTCCGCGACACCCGAGTCAAAGAGTTGGGTGGCGTCGAAGTTGCACCGGATAGAACGCAGGAAATTCTCGAAATTCTCGGCTTTGACGTCACCAAATCCGATGGCGGCTGGGATACCATTGCCCCGTCGTGGCGCTATGACGTCGTCGGCGAAGCTGATTTGGTGGAGGAAGTTCTGCGCATCAATGGCTTTGATGAAATCCCGATTGTGCCACTGGAGCGCGAAACCGCCTTGCCTCACGGAGCCATCAATCTAATCCAGGATCGCCGCTCCCGCGTCCGGCGCAGTTTGGCCACCCGCGGCATGACCGAAGCTGTGACGTTCTCTTTTGTCGCCCCCAATCAGGCAGATCTCTTTGGCGGTGTGCCGGAAAGTATTCATCTGGTCAATCCGATCAGCACCGATCTCGCCATTATGCGGCCTTCGATCCTGCCAAACTTAATCGCCGCTGCTGGCCGCAATGCGGATCGCGGCATCAGCGATGTCGCCTTGTTTGAACTTGGCCCGCAATTCGCTGGTGAAAACCCGGACGATGAAACCATTGTCGCAGCTGGCTTACGGGTCGGCAGTGCGACGCCTCGAAATTGGGCTGGCAAGGCACGCGAGGTTGATGTTTTTGACGTCAAAGCAGATGTCCTGGCAGCGCTTGAGCAAATCGGCGGCCCGGCAGCCAATGCTCAAATCGCGCAAGGCGGACCTCAATGGTATCACCCAGGCCGCTCCGGTACCGTGCAATTAGGGCCAAAATCCCAGTTGGCGCATTTCGGTGAAATTCACCCCGCTATCTTAAAAGCAATGGATGTCGAAGGCCCGGTGGTTGGCTTTGAGATCTATCTCGATAACGCGCCAATGCCCAAAGCCGGTAAAGGCGCCACCCGCTCAAAATTAGATTTGCACGAGCTCCAGGCAGTTGAGCGTGACTTCGCCTTTATTGTCGAAGACAAAGTCAGTGCCGAAGACCTTGTCCGATCAGCCGCCTCAGCTGATAAAAAACTCATCGCAGATGTCACGGTCTTTGATGTTTTCACCGGCGGCAATTTGGATGCCCACCAGATGTCGGTCGGCCTATCCGTGACATTACAACCAACTGAAGCCACGCTGACTGATGCCGAGATCGAAGCTGTGTCGGATAAAGTCGTCGCCAATGTCGCCAAGCAAACGGGGGGGATATTGAGAGGATGATCAATCAATGTCTAAAATCAACAATTATGCCCATCTCGTCGGCAGTATTCCGCTAGATTCTTCGGCAGAAGTTTTTTGCTCGGTCTGCTCGTCAATCGGTAGTCACATCAAGCGCTTGCCTGATGGCGAAACCGGGGAGCGCAGCAAATGGATATTTTACCAGCGCCAAATGCTGACGAATCATCCGGCGATGGAGCCGGATAACAGCATCCCAAAATTTCAGTTCAAACAGTGGGATGGCAAAGTTATCCGTGAAGTGCGTCTGCTCAGACTTAAAGATGATGCCGATACGGAAAATCTAATATTCCCCATTGGCTATTCAGAACACGCTATCGAATCCTATAAAGATTTTAGCCGTCTGCAATCTGCCGGCCAGATTCCAACAGATGTAAAATTTCAGGTTAGCCTGCCAACCCCCTTTGCCACCGGGTATAACTATGTCAGCCCCAAGGGCCGCCAGAAGTTCCTTGAAATCTATGAAAAATCCTTTGCCGTTGATGTTGCTAAAATCATGGCGGCGATCCCGCATGACAAACTGGCGGTGCAATGGGATGTCTGTCAGGAAGTGCTGATCTTTGAGAATTATTTCCCGGATCGCTCAGAAAATTATAAGCAGGAAATTTATGATCAGCTCGCCCGGATCGGCGATTTAATCCCCGCTGATGTCGAGCTTGGTTATCATATTTGTTATGGCAGCCCGGGCGATGATCATGTCGTTAAGCCTAAGGATTTTGCGCTATCGGTAGAATTGTCTCACGGCATTTTCGATAACGTTAACCGCTCAATCGAATTTATCCATATGCCGGGGACCTATGGTGAGCCTGGCGACGATTTTTACGCCCCGCTCGGCGATTTAAATTTACCGGCGGATTGTGAGCTTTATCTAGGTCTTTTGTTTTTTGATGACCAGGAAGGTGATGCCGCCCGTATTACGGCTGCCCGCAAAGTTATACCTGATTTCGGTATTTCCACGGTCTGCGGTTGGGGCCGCGCTAATCCCGAGAGAGTGCCCAGCCTGCTCGATAGTCATAAAGTGACGTTTAACTAAAATTATCCTGCACCGCGAGGTGGCCGATCTTGACCCAGATGAGGCAGCCTTCAGAGCTAAATGGCGTATGTTCACTATAGGGCGGATTGCGCAGCCAGCTGCCTTCAGGATATTTCCCCTGCTCGTCTTCAAAAGTGCCTTCCAAGACAAATATTTCCTCGCCGCCGGGATGGACATGATGTTGAAACTTAGTGCCGGGCTGCCAGCGCACCAGCGCCACATGCTCTGGGTCGCGGTCATAAAGCGATAATACTGTGAGGCCTTCAACCTGACCCGGCAGCCAATCGGCAAAATTGGTGCCGATCCTAACGGTATTATCGTCCTTCGGCTCCATCTGCCACAACTTCACCAAGATCGTGCAGCCTTCGGCGCTGAACGGTTTATGGCTAGAGCCGGGTGGATTGCGGACGTAATAGCCCGGCCCATAATCCCCATGCTCATCCGAGAATACGCCTTCAAGGACAACAAACTCCTCGCCGCCGCCCTCAGAACCGCCATGAGTATGAGGTGAGAAATAGCTGTCCGGCGCATAGCGTACCACCGAGGTCGCCCGGCCTGATTCCGGCTTTTCACGCTCCAACATTCGCCGCTCGACGCCCTGCATTCGCGTCGGCACCCAATCAAGCTCAGCGGTTTCGATCACCACCCGCTCGGAAAAATCCATATTTAAATTTTCGACCATAGGCGTGCTGTAGCAGATTTCCTTGTCTTCACGAAACAAAAAGAGAAATTTAGCGGTTGAGACCACCACAACGTTCGATAACTAACCTTGCCCGCAATGACAGGTGTTGCTAAACAGACGGCGCACGAATCAAGGAATATTATGAGCCTTCATCTCTATAACACCCTGGCACGGAAGAAGCAGGAATTCACCCCCTTGCAGACGGATTCCGTCGGCATGTATGTCTGTGGACCGACCGTCTATGACTACGCTCATATCGGTAATGCGCGGCCGGTCATTGTGTTTGATGTGCTCTTTCGCTTGCTGAAAACAATCTATGGTGATGACAGCGTAAGGTATGTCCGCAACATTACCGATGTTGACGATAAAATTATCGCTGCCCATCAGGAAAGCGGCGAAGACATCGGCTCAATCACCTCCCGCACTACAGATGCCTTTCACGCCGATATGGTCGCACTTGGCAATCTCGAGCCAACCGTTGAGCCGCGCGCCACCGATCACGTCCCCCAGATGATCGGCATGATCGAAAAATTAATCGCCGATGGTCATGCTTACGAAGAGCAAAACCATGTCTGTTTTAATGTGCCGTCGATGCCTGATTATGGCCGCCTCGCCCGGCTTAACCGGGATGAGTTGATCGCCGGCGCCCGGGTTGATATCGCGCCTTATAAAAAAGATGCCGCCGATTTTGTCCTCTGGAAGCCTTCCGACGATGATCAGCCTGGCTGGGACAGCCCCTGGGGCCGCGGCCGTCCGGGCTGGCACATTGAATGCTCGGCAATGTCGAGCGAATATCTCGGCGTGACCTTTGATATTCATGGCGGCGGTCAGGATTTGATCTTCCCCCACCATGAAAATGAAATCGCTCAAAGCTGCTGCGCTCATGGTGCCGGTACTTTCGCCCAAACCTGGATGCATAATGGCTATCTGATGGTCGAGGGCGAGAAGATGTCGAAAAGCCTCGGCAATTTCATCACCGTGCATGATCTGCTGAAAGAGCATCACGGTGAAGCGGTCCGGCTCTGCATGCTGATGACCCATTACCGCCAGCCCCTGAACTGGACAGCGGATGGCTTGGCTCAAGCAAAAAGCAGCTTGGATAGTTTTTACGGCGCGTTGCGTACAACGGCTGAGATCATTCCCGCCACGGTCGCTCCTGCCGAACCTTTTGTCGCTGCACTTTCAGATGATCTCAACACACCGCAGGCGATTGCTGTGCTGCATGAATTGGTGGGCCAGCTAAACAAGGCTGACAATGACGAGACCAAAGCGACAGCCAAAAATAATCTGCTAGCGGCTGGCCATTTGATGGGTCTGCTGCAACTTGATCCGGAAGACTGGTTTAAATGGACAC